>CAJOID010000041.1 GCA_905234595.1 uncultured Lachnospiraceae bacterium
CGCCAGAGCCAGAAGCGTATTGTACAGACGTACCGGGGCTTCCTGTGAGTCCTCTCCGAGTTCGGATACTTCCACTGCATCGAGATGATCCGATACCGACTCTATATCCTCGGGATCAGACAGATAAGAATCAGCCGCCTGTATCACGGAGTACAGCGAGTTGAGCGAACCGTCATATCCCTCGTAGCTCGCGAGCTGCTCCTGCATATCGGTCAGCTGGTTCTTCGCTATATCCAGCTGGCTCTTTAAATCCTCGGTCTCGGCTGTTCTGGCGTCCAGCTGTTCATTCACGGCTTTGATCTTGGCTTCATAATCTCCCGCCGCTATATTTACTCTGGCCGGCATGATTATAAACCATGCACTTGCTATACCTATGCACACACCGAGCATCAGGTTCAGGATTATGCCCAGCCCGTTGCTGTTGTGGCTTACTGCCGGCTGTATGATGTCTTCATTGCCCGATTTAAACCGGACTATCTCGATCTCATCTTTTTTGCGGACGCGCTTACTCTTGTTGCCGTCCACCGGAGTCAGCATCTCGTCAACTTCCATGCGGTAACGCATGGTGGTGGTGTTACCGGTGTCGATGCTCGCGCACTTGATCAGTTGAGCCTTGGCCTCATCCCACTGTTCATTGTTGATATACAGCAGTGCCAGCAGCTGTCTGGCCCTGATGAACTTCTCATTGAGACTCAAGACCTTCTTAAGCTGGATGATGGCTAAGTCGAACGAATCCATATCACAGTACTTAAGAGCCTGATTATACTTCTTGATCGTCTGATTGATGGTATCCAGACGCGCGGGATTCGACTGTATCATCTCGATATAGTCGTTGGCGATGTTCTTCTTGGGTCTGATGTTCTGAGATATGACCCACTCACTTAAAGCCGCGACCACTTCTCCCGTTTCGAAGTAAACCAGTCCCAGCAGATTACGCGCTTCTATATTGTTTTTGTTGAATTTCAGGCACTGACGCAGTGATGTCACCGCACCCGACAGATCTCTTACTTTGGCACTCTCCAATCCGTCATTATAGAACCGGTTGGAGATGTACATTACCTTTTTGTATTGAGAAACATCAGCTCCGCAGCTGGTGCAGAATTCGTGCTCTGAAAGATTGCATCCGCAGTTATAGCATACCATCTGCATGCACCCTTCTGTTTATCCCTGGACATTCTGACCGGGGTCGGCGCTCTTTCTGCCTGCTGTACTGTTCTTGGTTTCCTTGAGCATCGACACGATCAGATCGGCCATATCAGTCAGGTCCTGATTATATATGGCCTCACTCACATCCTCCACTTCGAGTGACGGATGGAACTTCTTAAGTTCCTCATCAAAATCTATCATCACTGAATCCTCTCATCTCACCGACCAGATAAAGCGAGCCGGTGATGTAGGCGTACTTACCATCTTCCCTTACATAATCACGGGCGGCCCTAAGTGCCTCCGCTGCACCGGATACTGCCACGGCATCCATTCCGGCCGCCATGAACTCACCGGCGATCCTGTCCGCAGTCTCAGCCCTGTGGGAGTCCACGGTCACACACAGTACCCGTTCAAACAATCCGCTGTCCGCCAGGATGGATATCTCACGCAGGTACGCTTTATCCTGCATACATCCGAATACCAGCAGTCTGGATACGGCACCGTCTTCACGGACACTTCTTAAGAAAGCCTCGATACCGGGCTCGTTATGCGCACCGTCCAGGAACAGCCTGTCCTCTATCTCTTCCATACGTCCGGGCCACTTCATGGACTCAAGGCCCGACACATAGTCGCTCTCATTCAAACGAGAGGCAAACTTCTCTGCCTCTGCGAGCGCACACACCGCTATTGCGGAATTTTCCACCTGATACAGGGCCTGTGTCCCGATATGCGGGCAGATATAACTATCATACTTATATCGCAGGCAAAAATCAATACCGCTATTCTTCTTATATATATTAGAGATAATGCCCTGCGGTAGTGCAATTTCCACAGATTTATGCGCTTTTGCCACGCGTGAGATCTCCGCTGCACCGGGGCATCCGTCCCAGTATACGACCGGAGTGTCCTGCGCACATATTCCCGCCTTCTCGGCAGCGATCTCACCAAGCGTATCACCGAGGTATTCCATGTGGTCATATCCGATCGAAGTGATCACGCACACATCCTTATGCCGGACCAGATTGGTCGCATCCAGCCTGCCTCCCAGACCGGTCTCCAGGATCACTGCATCCGGAGCGTATTCTTCGAAGATCAGCATGGCTATGAAGAAGAGGTACTCAAAGAATGTCGGTACATACAGCTTAAGGCTCAGTTCGTATACACGCTCAAAAGCACGCATAAACGCGTCCTGTCCGCACATCTCACCGTCCACCCGTATCCTCTCGCGGCAGTCATTTAAGTGAGGGGATATGAAGCATCCCGTCTTCAGGCCCGCATGCATAAGTATAGACTCCATATATGCACATACGGAGCCTTTACCATTAGTGCCTGCCACATGTATCACGCTCATTCCGGTGTCCGGAGCTCCCAGTCTGTCCAGGAACTCCCTGCCCTCTTCGAATGAATGCTTGACCGTGTGCTTGGGCAATTCATATATGTAGCCTATCGCCTCATCATATGTGAGAGTCATCTCATCCCCGTACTTTTATTTCAGCTGGCTGAGACGTTCACGTACCTGTTCGAGCATCTGGGTATATTTGGCGAGTTTTTCCTTTTCCTCATTGACCTTGGCTTCGGGTGCCCTGGAGATGAACTTCTCGTTGCCGAGCATTCCGTTCGAACGCTCGATTTCCTTGAGCAGCTTCGCCTCTTCGCCTGTCAGTCTCTCTATCTCTGCGGATATATCCACGAGCTCCGCAAAAGGAATATACACGGTCGCATCCGGTATCACAACGCTTACGGCGTCATCCGCGATGCCTGACTTGTCAGCCTGAACATGTACATCGGATGCATATGCCAGGGAGGCAAAGAATACCTCGCCTTCCGTAAAAATGTTCCTGATCTCATCCTTATCACTTACGACATATACCGCAGCCTTGCGGGACGGAGCAACGTTCATCTGGGTACGCACGTTCCTGATGCCCCTGACAGCAGCCTGTATGGTCTCAATGGCCTGCTCCTCACGTGTAAATGCGAGTTCATCGCGGTATACGGGCCACTCGGATATCATGATCGATTCCTCATCGGACTGCAGGTTCATGAATATCTCTTCGGTAACGAACGGCATATACGGATGCAGAAGTTTGAGTCCGCCTATGAGTACGTTCTTGAGCGTCCACAGTGCAGCTATATGGCTGTCATGGGAATCGGTCGCATAGAGTCTGGGCTTGACCATCTCTATATACCAGTCGCAGAAACTCTCCCATATGAAATCATAGACCTTCTGAACCGCGATACCGAGTTCAAACGAATCCATGTTATCGGTAACATCCTTAACGAGTGTGTTGAACCTCGAGAGTATCCATTTGTCCACGGGTTCAAGCTTATCTGCCACTTCATCGAAGCTCAGGCGCAGATCGTCTTCGGAGACTTTCTCCATATTCATCATGATGAAACGGCTCGCGTTCCAAACCTTATTGGCGAAATTACGGCTGTTCTCAACTCTGGCATTGACGAATCTCATGTCATTGCCGGGTGCATTACCCGTGATCAGAGTGAGTCTCAGCGCGTCGGCACCGTACTTGTCGATGATCTCGAGCGGATCGATACCGTTGCCGAGCGACTTACTCATCTTACGCCCCTGCTCGTCTCGTACGAGTCCGTGGAAGAGCACGGTCTTAAAAGGCTTCTCTCCCATCTGTTCGAACCCCGAGAATATCATCCTGATAACCCAGAAGAATATGATATCGTAACCTGTCACGAGCACATCGGTGGGATAGAAATACTTAAGTTCCTCGGTCTGCTCGGGCCATCCCAGAGTCGAGAAAGGCCAGAGTGCCGATGAGAACCATGTATCAAGCGTATCGGGATCCTGAGTGAAATGTGTGCCGCCGCACTTGGGGCACTTCTCAGGCATGCCTGCCGCCACAACGGTCTCACCGCATTCATCGCAGTAATATGCCGGGATCCTGTGTCCCCACCACAGCTGTCTGGAGATACACCAGTCACGGATATTGTCCGTCCAGTTGAAGTAGGTCTTCTCCATACGTTTGGGAATGAGCTGTATGTCGCCTTCCTTAACAGCTTTTACCGCAGGCTTGATGAGCTCGTCCATCTTGACAAACCACTGCTTCTTGATCATGGGCTCGATCGTGGTGCCGCATCTGTCATGCGTACCTACGTTGTGAGTGTGATCCTCTATCCCGACCAGCAGTCCCATCTCGTCGAGTTCCTTTACGATGGCTGCTCTTGCTTCATATCTGTCCATGCCCGCGAACTTGCCGCCATTCTCATTGATGGTGGCATCGTCGTTCATGATATTGATCTCAGGCAGGTTATGACGTCTGCCTACCTCGAAGTCATTCGGGTCATGAGCGGGTGTGATCTTAACCACACCGGTACCGAATTCCATATCAACATATTCATCGGCCACAATCGGAAGTTCCCTGTCGACAAAAGGCAGGAAGAGTTTCTGTCCGATCAGGTCTTTATATCTCTCATCATTGGGGTTTACGGCAACCGCGGTATCACCGAGCATCGTCTCGGGACGCGTGGTCGCAAACTCGATGAATCTGGTCTTGGAAACAGACCCGTCGGCCTCGATGAAAGGATATTTGATATGCCAGAAATGTCCGGCCTGCTCTTCATATTCAACCTCGGCATCGGATATGGATGTATTACATACAGGACACCAGTTGATGATACGGCTGCCCTTGTATATCCAGCCTTTTTCATGCATCTTGCAGAATACTTCGGTGACAGCCCTGTTACAGCCCTCATCCATGGTGAAGCGCTCTCTGTCCCAGTCACATGAGCTGCCGAGCTTCTTGAGCTGATTAACGATAGTTCCGCCGTATTCTTCTTTCCATGCCCATGCGCGCTTGAGGAAACCTTCGCGGCCGAGTTCCTCCTTACTGGTGCCTTCTTCCTTCAGCTTACCGATGATCCTGACTTCGGTAGCTATGGAAGCATGATCCGTACCGGGCTGCCACAGGGCGTTATACCCCTGCATCCTCTTATAACGGATCAGGATATCCTGCATGGTCTCATCAAGTGCATGACCCATATGCAGCTGCCCCGTGATATTCGGGGGCGGGATCACTATGGTAAAAGGTGTTTTGGAATGATCCACTTCAGCATGGAAATACTTCTTTTCCATCCAGTTGTTGTAGATCCTGTCCTCGATCTGTTTGGGGTCGTAATTCTTCGCTAATTCTTTTGACATGTCATTCTCCGTTTTTATATAGATTCAACTCCGAGTACATCACACATATTGCTGCGGTAACAGCAGAATGTCTTATATACCGACGGAACCATCCTGCCCTCCGAATGGATACGCTCAATATCTTCAGATGTGGCCAGTCTCGCATCGACGACTTCCTCTTTCTGAAGCTTGAGCTCACCCGGGTCTATATCGGTCACATACATATAGGTATCCACTATGCTGCCGGGATGCCACAGGTCACCCAGATAAATGAGTTCCCTGCGTCCGGGATGAAGACCGATCTCCTCGCCGAGCTCACGGTATGCCGCCTGCAGGCTCGACTCACCTGCCACAACCGCACCTCCGGTATTCTCCCACATGCCTCCGAAGCTCTTATCGTTATGGCGGCGTGTGATGAGTATCCTGCCGTCAGGAGTCATCGTCCATATGCTCACGATCAGATGATATCTGCCGCGCGGTATGGCTTCATGAGCATCCCTGGCCCAGGTCTCACCGGTTATATCCTTATATCTGTCATACAGATCCCACAATTCACTCATAATATATCCGAATCCATCCGTAACCGCACAGGGTTATGATGCGTTCATCTTAAGCAGCTTGGCTGCCTGATCGGCGGCAATGCAGGCATCTATTATGTCCTGGATATCCCCGCTCATGACTTTGTCAAGTTTATACAATGTCAGATTGATCCTGTGATCCGTGACGCGTCCCTGAGGGAAATTATACGTCCTGATCTTCTCCGAACGGTCGCCCGTACCTATCTGGCTGCGTCTTGCTTCCGCTTCGGCGTCATGGGCTTTCTGGCATTCCAGATCGTACAGTTTGGCACGCAGCAGCGCAAATGCTTTTGCCTTGTTCTGGATCTGGCTCTTCTCGGTCTGTGAATAGATCACGATACCAGTGGGATAGTGAGTAAGTCTAACTGCGGAGTCTGTGGTGTTTACACACTGTCCGCCGTTACCCGAAGCACGCATGACATCTATACGTATATCCTTCTCGTCTATCTCGACATCCACTTCCTCGGCCTCCGGCATGACAGCCACGGTGATGGTGGATGTATGTATACGCCCGCCGGATTCGGTCTCGGGTACACGCTGTACGCGGTGAACACCGGATTCATACTTCATCACGGAGTAGGCTCCGGATCCGGTGATCATGAATGTGACATTCTTCATGCCGCCTATGCCGATCTCCTCGGCTTCCATGGTCTCCACCTTCCAGTGACGGCTTTCGGCATAGTGCACGTACATCCTGTATATCTCTGCGGCAAAAAGTGCCGCTTCGTCACCGCCTGCGCCCGCACGTATCTCCACGATGACATTCTTGTCATCATTGGGGTCCTTTGGAAGGAGCAGTATCTTGAGTTTATCCTCGAGCTTAGCCTCTCTGTCCTTGGCGTCGTTTAACTCTTCCTTGAGCATCTCCTTCATATCGTCATCGGACTCCGTCTCAAGCATCTCCAGAGAGTCCGCTATGTCCTGCTTTGCCTTTTTGTACTGAGTATAAGCCTCCACCACAGGTGCAAGCTCGCTCTGCTCTTTCATGAGTGCCATGTACTTCTTCTGATCGTCCGTCACCCCGGGCGAACTTAAGGTGTTCATGACCTCTTCATATCTTCTGTTTACGTCCTCTAATCCATCAAACATGATCAATCCTCAGACCGGGTCCGAAGTATTATTGTAACACATTTATAGGCACCGATACATATCCAGGCGACGGCGATGCATACAAGCAGAGCGACTGACTGAGCAGGCATCGGCCCCAGATCGGCTGCGCCGACCGCACCGACACCGGTTATACGGTCCAGTCTGTACAGGCCCCGTACGTCATCATACAGTTTCTCTATATATGCATCATCCACCGTGCCTTTACGGCGGACAGTCTTGACACAGTTCTCGATAAGCGCTCCGGATGCATCCCTGAGAGATGCGGATCCGTTGAACACGGGTGTCACGAAAGTATTGTCCGTATTATCAAGCAGCAGCTTCGCGGCATCGATCTTGGTCTTATAATGCAGTGCGTCATCCTCACCGGCTCTGGCCAGATAATCCTGATACTCTGCGGTCTCACGTGCTTTGCTCGTGACAGGCACATATCCTTCCGTCTGTGCATATCCGATCTGAATGCCGTCTGTCAGGAGATACTGCGTAAAAAGCCATGAAGCGAGAACCTCCTGCGGGTCCTCTTTATTAAATATGCATACGGACGGTCCCTGAGAGATCATCATCGGATGAGCGGGATCATACTGCGGTATCGGAAGAACCACGGTCTCAAACTGAACCTTGGCCGACTCGGCTATGTCGGACAGCGGTGCATCGGCACCCATCCATGAAGCTCCGGCAGTGGAATCTATGGCAAAGATACACTGTCCGGCATTCAGGAAATTACCGGGATAACTTGATATCTTGAACGTGGAGAAAGCTCCGGTCTTGCCGTGCGAGGCTATCTCCTTGAGAAGCCCGGTCGTCGTGTCGTTGAATATCTGTATCTCTCCCATATCGGTGGAATAACCCGCATCAAGCTGCTTAAGCATGGAGATCATCATATTGTCCGTGGACTTATAGATGAACGGGATCATGGTCTTCTGACCGTTCACGATATAGTTTCCGTCAGCGTCTTTGGCGACAGCCGCTTCACTGACTTCCCAGATATAATCCCAAGTCATGATATCGGGGAGTTCATATCCCAGTTTCTCCACCAGATCCTTATTCACGAAGCAGGCTTCCGTACTGCGCATATAGGGAAGCGCATAGTAATGTCCGGCAAAAGAACACTCCTCAAGGAACTTCGGAATGATCTCATCCCGTGCGGGTGAATCAAACTTAACGGCAGATCCTCCGAGTCCGTATGCGGGATCGCTCATCAGTTCATCAAGTGCGACCACGCTGTCTTTGCTCTGCAGATATGTCGCTATATGATCCGGATATGTGATGCACACATTGGGGGTGGTGTTCGTGGAGATGTTGGTTATGACATCGTTATATATCTTGCCGTAATCCGTATAGAGCCTGATGTTCACGTCAACATTCGGATACAGTTGCTCAAACTCCGCAGCCGCTCTCTCATATACGGCCGTCTGGTTCTTGTTGGTATCGTTCTTAGCCCAGAAAGTGATCGTGATACTCTCTGATTCATCAAACTCCGCGGGCACTTCAAAGCTCTGCGATGCCTTGGAACCATGGCATGCGGTCAGCATACCGGCACACATTATACATACCGTCAGGATCGTCATGATCCTGCGGGAGCGCCTGCGCATACCTGCTTTGGTATTCTGTTCAGTTCTTTTTATATGTGAAAAGACCATTCTTCTTCCTAGCCCTTCGTACCGCCTCTGAGCACACCTGCCATGATCTGCTTGCGGAATATCAGGAATATAACGATGAGCGGTGCGGATATGACCACTACGGCCGCCATCATTGCAGGTATATTCTCTCGTCCGAATCCGTTCTCCCTGATCTCCTGTATACCGTTCGATACCAGGAAGTACGCCTGATCGTCGGTGATCAGTCTCGGCCATACATACGAGTTCCAGCACTCTATCACTTTGAGGATAGTGACCGTCACTATGGTAGGCTTTGATATGGGTATAAGTACCTTGCACAGGTATTTGAAGTCGCTCGTACCGTCGACCTTCGCCGCATAGTACAGCGTATCGGGCACCTGCTCAAAATTCTCCTTGAGCAGATAAATATAGAAGACCGAAGTGATGGACGGCAGTATCAGCCCGGGGAACGAATTACGCATATTCCAGTTCGTGATCGTGACGAAGTTCGTGATCACGACAAGCTCCGTAGGTATCATCATCAGGCTTAAGAAGATGACAAATACGAAGTTACGCCCCTTAAACTCAAGTCTCGCAAAAGCAAAAGCGGCAAGCGTGATCACAACCAGCATGACGGCTGTCGTGATCACCGTGAATATCGCGGTGTTTAAGAAGTAACGTCCCAGGGGGACCGCACTGAACGCGTCGCGGTAGTTCTCGAATGTAGGAGATGTCACATACAGCTTCGGGATGTATTCGGAGTTGTATGCACCGTAACCCTTCAGTGATGTGAGGATCATCCAGTAGAACGGGAACAGGACGATCACGGCCCACAGCGCGAGCAGTATCATACGCACCGTCCCCGCTACGCCCTTTTTGATCTTCGTATTCCTTTCTATACGTATGTAATCCATAGTATATCCTTTGTTAATCCTCCGGATTGCGGAAACAAAGAAACCCGCAGGCACGCTTTCGCTACTGTTGCCTCGTCACGTTACTAGGCTCGTGAAATACCTCGCCAAGTAACGACGGGCTGCCAAGTACCTGCTTGTTTTCATTTGTTTCCGCAATCCTTACGTTTTCTCAATCATCCGCATCAGAAATCATCAGGTTTATCACAGTTATCGTCAACACGATCATGAAAAGTATGATCGCGGCGGCGGATGCAAATGACGGATATCCTCCGCTGTCGCCGTAGAGCATGTCATAAACATAACCCACGATCGTATTCATGCCCGCTGCATTTAAGTCCACACCGAAGAGAGCGACCTCATCGGAGTACGCTTTGAATGCCCCGATGAATCCGGTGATCACGAGATAAAAGATCATCGGAGATATCATCGGCAGGGTGATACGGTAGAATATCCTCCACGGTCTCGTACCGTCCACGCGGGCGGCACTGTAGTAGTCGGGATTGACCGATGACAGTGCGCTGGTAAGTATCAGTATCTTGAACGGCATGACCACCCAGACGGTGTATATGCACATCACGGTCATCTTGGCCCAGTAAGGTCCGTCGATGAAGTCTATGCTGGATCCGCCGAACGCATTGATCAGCAGGTTTATCATACCGTCGGTGTAAGCCGTTTTCTTAAAGAGGATCATGAACACCAGACCGACTGCCAGAGTATTGGTCACATACGGCAGGAAATAAATGGTCTGGAACATGCTCCGAAGCTTCGTGATCTGGCTTAAGAGCAGTGAGATGCCGAGGGCTATGAGCGTCGACATCGGCACCGTGATGATGACAATGATGAACGTGTTCTTCACCGCCTGCAGGAAGTACGGATCGTGCAGAACGTACGAGTAGTTATACAGTCCCGTACCGAAGAAGGACTGTGACGCGAAGTTATAGCCCTCCTCGAAGGAATACACGAATACATCCACCAGGGGATATACCATGAATACTCCCAGGAACAGTATCGCAGGCAGCAGATAGAGCCAGCAGCGGTATTCTGTTAATCTCGCACGTCTCTGTGCGCTTTTGTCATCAACATTACTCACTGTATGCGCTTTTCCGTTTCCTTATCAAAAAGATATACCTTATCGGGCCTGAGTCTGAAGCTCACGGAAGGGCCCGTGACCATCATGTTACGGTCGGAGCCCATGATGGCTCTGATATTGGCAGCCTGGCATGCGGGATGAGTCGATACTATGCTCACGTCACGTCCGCTGACCTCTACAGCCTTGAGATCACAGACGAGAGGCTCGCAACCGTCTCCGGCACTTCCGTCCGCAAGTACGAATCCCTCCGGTCTGATACCGACATGCACATCCGAGTCGGGTGCCTCTGTTTTGAGCACGGGAGTGTCGCCCAGATACAGCAGGCCTCCCGATACGCGTCCGTCGAACATGTTGATCTGAGGGGTGCCCAGGAATTTAGCCACGAACATATTGACGGGCTCATCATAGACTTCCTGAGGACGTCCTATCTGCTGCAGGATCCCGTCCTTCATGACCACGATCAGATCGGAGATGCTCATTGCCTCCTCCTGATCATGCGTAACGAATATAGTGGTGATCCCGGTCTCTGTCTGGATACGCTTGATCTCCTCTCTGGTCTGGAGTCTGAGTCTGGCATCCAGATTGGACAGCGGCTCATCGAGCAGGAGCACCTGCGGCCTCTTGACGAGAGCACGGGCGATGGCAACTCTCTGCTGCTGGCCGCCCGAGAGTTCCTTGGGCTTACGGTCCATCAGCATATCTATCTGTACGAGCCTGGCCGCTTCTTCGGCCTTGGCATTCATTTCTTCCTTGGTCAGCTTATCTTCGCCGCGCAGATTCTGCAGAGGGAAAAGGATATTCTGTCTGACGGTCAGATGCGGATACAGGGCATAGTTCTGGAACACCAGACCCACACCTCTGGCTTCGGGAGGAAGGTTCGTCACATCACTGTCACCGAAGATGATACGTCCGCTCGTGGGTGCCAGAAGACCGCATATCAGATTAAGCGTGGTAGACTTGCCGCAGCCTGACGGGCCCAGAAGACCGATCAGTTTGCCGTCGGGTATCGTAAAATCAAAATCGTTTACCGCTATCACTTCCGTGGGATTCTTCTTGTCCCTGCTCGGAAAAGCTTTGGTCAAATGCTCAAGTATTACTTCCACATTTGCTCCTTTCGAACTGAAAATCCATCTGTCGTAACGACTCTTATATCATGGCCCGCCGTACGCTCACCATAAACTACATTATAACATCAGGCATCCCATTTGTACGCAAAGATTGCGGGCATCTGCGTTCACAGTATCGGAAGCCTGCCTCTGACCACTCTGTCGAGTCCGGCATAGTCCTGTATGGCTTCCACGTCAGCAAACCCGGCATCCCGCATGAGTCCGCTCACTGCCTCTCCCTGATCATATCCGATCTCCAGACAGAGTTCTCCTCCCTTTATCAGATGAGCGGGGGCTTCATCGATGATCCTGCGTATGATATCAAGGCCGTCATCTCCGCCGTCAAGTGCGAGTCTGGGTTCATAGTCTCTCACCTCCGGTTCCAGTGTCTCTATCACACCGGCCGGTATATACGGCGGATTGGATACGATGATATCGAACGTTATCGGAGCGACCGTTTCGGTCAACGGTTCATACAGATCTCCCTGCAAAAACCTGATCTCCCGCGGAATATCCGCATCCCGGTCCGCACCAAGTATTGCTTCCGCATTCTCCTGTGCCAGTGCGAGAGCCTCAGCCGAAATATCGACTCCCACTCCCTCGCAGGCGTTGGAATACTTAAGCAGGCTGATGAGTATGCAGCCCGAACCGGTACACAGGTCCAACACTCTCATCCCGTCATGCAGCTCATGCATCACTGTTTCCACCAGTATCTCCGTATCGGGTCTCGGGATGAGTATCCCCGGCCTGACGGCAAATGAAAGCCCCATGAAATCCCATCTGCCGTATATATACTGCAGCGGTTCTCTCATGAGGCGTCTCTTAACTACAGACTGTATCTCATTATATATATCAGATGCTATTTCATCATCCGGTCTGCCGTGGATATCCGTAGCAGACAGTCCGGCACTCTCGCGCAGTATGATGCGTGCCTCAGTGGCGGAATCTTCTATGCCGGCCGATGTCAGTGCATCTATGATCTCATCCCGCGTCTGGAGTATCGTCATGGCTTATATGGATGAATCCTCGGAATCGGAGTCCGCGGTGTCGGCATCTTCATCGAGGAATCCATCACCGTCCTCATCCTTGATGGGCTCTTCATCCTCACCCGTGTAATCATATCCGAACTCATTTAACAGGAATTCCCTCCAGTCAAATACGGCTTCCACAGCTGCGATGGCTACCTCCGCCATGCTCTCGTCGGGCTCACGTGTAGTCAGTCTCTGAAGCAGCATGCCGGGCGCGGATATCAGATAGGTGATCGGATTATCGTATCTTCCCGCGAATCTGAGCAGCTCGTATGATATGCCGGCCACTACGGGTATGAGCGCGATCCTGATCACTATCTTCAGCGCCAGATTATCGACTCTGATGAAAAAGAATACGATGATGCTGACCAGAACAACAAACAGCAGGAAGCTGGTACCGCATCTTCTGTGCATGCGTGACGAACGCATGACGTTGGAGACCGTCAGCGGACGTCCCCTCTCGATGCAGTTGATACACTTATGCTCGGCACCGTGATACATATATACACGGCGGATGTCCTTCATCAGCGATATCGCAACGATATAGATCAGAAAGATGGCGAGTCTGATCACGCCTTCGATTATGGCAATGAGTGACTCATTCCTGATCTGCTCTGCCACAAGTCCTGTCAGATATACGGGCAGTACCATGAACAGACCTACTGCCAGTATCACTGATATGATACCCACGATCGTGGTCAAGGCCTTGTCCGACTTCTGTGATGAGGCACTTGTCTCAGTTCCCTGTTCCTCCTCTGCATAGATCTCTGCCGAGAAGTTGAGCGACCTCATGCCCAGAATCATGGAATCAATGAAACTGAATATGCCTCTTATGAAAGGGATCTTCTTAAGTTTCTCAAATACCGAGTTTCTGTAATTCTCGATATCTACGGCTATGCTGCCGTCGGACCTGCGGACCGCTATCGAATAGTGCTCCTCGTTCTTCATCATTATGCCTTCGAGGACGGCCTGTCCGCCTATTCCGGAATAATGCTTTTTTATCTTCTTGCTCATATCTGCTCTCATCGCCGGTGTATCGTCACCGGATCATCAGTGAATAAAAAAGGGCCGGAGCATAAACCCCAACCCTTGCCACAGTTCTGAAAAATAATTACTTATTCTCGTCCATGCCGTACTTCTTATTGAACTTATCAATACGACCTCTGGCCTGAGCTGCCTTCTGCTGTCCGGTATAGAATGAGTGGCACTTGGAGCAAACTTCCACGTGGATACTCTCTTTGGTAGAACCGGTCACAAATGTGTTTCCGCAGTTACAGGTCACAGTAGCCTGATAGTACGCAGGATGTATACCTTCCTTCATGTTGCCTCCTAACTATATATAAACATAACAGTTACTTTCTCATCCCATGCTGCCTGACACGACAGCTTTTTAATGATACGCCAACGGTCACTGCCGTGTCAAGATGTTATTTTCCATAATAATATGAAAAAGCATATTGATTTTCTGAAATGCGGTGTTATAATGGCACTCGAAAGGGCAGTGGTTTAACGTCAAACCGCACTTGGCCAAAGGAGATATTATAAACATGGCAAAAGCTACTCTTAAATCACATACCATGAATATGACCGAGGGAAATCCTACGGGGTTGCTCGTACGCTTTGCGATACCGATGCTTATAGGCAATCTGTTTCAGCAGGTATATAACGTCGTTGATTCCATCATAGTAGGACGTTTTATAGGAGCGGAAGCGCTGGCAGCTGTCGGTGCCACGTCATCGACCACATTCCTCTTCTTTGCACTGTGCAACGGCATTGGCAACGGAGGCGGCATAGTCACATCACAGTGCTTCGGCACAGGGGATGACGACAAGGTCAAGACCTGTATCGTCAACACCGCATATCTGATGGCTATCATGTCGGTGCTGGTAGGTACCATGGCCTATGTGATATCGAGGCCTCTGCTGATACTGCTGAACACCCCCGCGGATATCATGGCCGATTCCCTGATATATCTGCGATTCCAGTGCATCGGTATCATATTCATAGCCGTATATAACTATGCGGCATCCATGCTGAGGGCACTCGGGGATTCCAGGACGCCTCTGTATTTCCTGATATTCTCCTGTCTGTTGAACACTGTTCTGGATCTTTTCTTCGTGACCAGACTGCATATGGGCGTTGCGGGTGCGGCGTTCGCCACCGTGGTATCCCAGCTGATATCCGGTGCCGCCTGTCTTGTTTTCGCATTCAGGACCAATGAATACTTCAAACTGGACCGTGCGCATATGCGCCCCGACAGGGATATGATCTCACGTGCGCTCAAGCTCGGCATACCGCTCTCCATGCAGTTCGCCATGATATCGATATCATGTATGGTACTCCAGAGAGTCGTAAACGGCTTCGGCGCAGTAGCAGTAGCCGCATTCACGGCAACCAGCCGTATAGAGATGGTCATTCATCAGCCTTATCAGACACTCGGACAGTCGCTGTCCACCTACTGCGGACAGAACTACGGTGCCAGGAAGAATGACCGCGTGGTACTGGGACTTAAGAAAGGCTCCCTCCTCATGGTGATCTTCTCCATCATCATGCTGCCTGTGATGCAGATCTTCTGTGAGCCTATAATAAGAATATTCGTAGAGGACAGCGATGTGATCGCAATGGGCGCTCAGGCTATCAGGATAACCTCTCTCTTCTACGTATTTCTCGGCGAGATATACGTAGTCAGAGGTGTGTTGAACGGTATCGGCGATTCCGTATTTGCATTTATCAACGGTGTGGTTGAAGTCATCTGCCGTCTCATCTTCCCTGCCTTCATGACTGCCCTGCCGCTCATGGGAGTATGGGGGATCTGGTGGAGCGTC
>CAJOID010000042.1:0-15413 GCA_905234595.1 uncultured Lachnospiraceae bacterium
CAAACGGAGGAATTACAGATGAAAAAAAGTTATAAGATCGAAGTAGACTGTGCGGCATGTGCCGACAAGATGGAGCAGGCAGCAAAGAAGACCGCTGGCGTAAAGGATGCGGTTGTCAATTTCATGGCACTCAAGATGAACGTCGAGTTCGATGATGATGCGGATCATAAAGCCGTGATGCAGGAAGTCCTCAAAAACTGCAAAAAGGTCGAAGACGACTGCGAGATCTACCTGTAAACGGTCACTGTGGAGTAAACGGACGTTAAGATGAATAAGAAACAACGCAATGTACTGATAAGGATCATAATTACAACGGTTGCCCTGATCGCCCTGTTCTTCATACCTTTCGGCGAGGGCACGGTCCCAGGGGTGATCAGATTCGTGCTGTATCTGGCCGTATATCTGATCATCGGATACGATATTCTGCGCAAGGCATTCAAGGGCATCATGAACAGGCAGGTATTCGATGAGAATTTCCTCATGGCCACGGCCACTGTCGGAGCTTTTGCACTGGCCATATATTCACGCAGCGGCGATTATAACGAAGCGATAGCGGTCATGCTCTTCTATCAGATCGGCGAGCTGTTCCAGAGCTATGCCGTAGGAAAGAGCCGTCGCAACATATCGGATCTCATGGATATCAGACCGGATTACGCGATGATCGAGCAGGATGGTGAACTGGTAAGCGTGGATCCCGATGAAGTGCCTGTAGGCAGCATCATCACCGTCAGAGTCGGTGATAAGGTCCCGATCGACGGCCGTGTGATCTCAGGTTCCACGAGTTTAAACACTGCCGCACTGACCGGTGAAAGCATGCCCCGTGAAGCGGGTCCCGGCGATGATGTCATCAGCGGTTGCATCAATCTGACCTCTCCCATCCGGATTGAGACGACCAGAGAGTTCGGTGAATCCACGGTATCGAGAATACTCGAGCTGGTTGAGAATTCCAGCTCCAACAAGTCCAGATCGGAGAACTTCATAAGCAGATTTGCGAGGGTTTATACACCCCTGGTATGCTATCTGGCACTGGCACTTGCCATACTGCCTCCTCTCATAAGCGGACTGGTGTTACATAACGGATGGAATTTCGGTACTTGGGTATACAGAGCGTTGACTTTCCTGGTCATTAGTTGTCCATGCGCCCTTGTTATCAGCATTCCCCTTACGTTTTTCGCAGGGATCGGAGGCGCATCTCATGCAGGTGTTCTGGTCAAGGGATCCAACTATCTGGAAGCTCTGTCCAAGACATCATATGTAGTCATGGACAAGACAGGAACCCTCACCCGCGGTATGTTCGACGTGACGGAGATACGTACCGACGGCATCAGCCGCGAGGATTTCCTGAGATATGCGGCAGTATGCGAGCATACATCCACTCACCCCATCGCACAGTGTCTGTGCAGGGCATATGAGTCGGAATATCCGGGTACCGCACTCCCCGGAGCCGATGAACTCTCAGAGATCAGCGGCCACGGAGTAAAAGCTCACATCGAAGGGCATGATATCCTTCTGGGTAATTCCAAGCTCATGGCCTCCTGCGGTATCTTGATCCCCGAAGCCGGGGCCGCCGGCGGTACGCAGATCCATATGTCCATAGACGGCCGGTATGCGGGATGTGCGGTCATAGATGATATAGTGAAGCCCACGTCGTCCGCTGCCATCTCCCAGCTCCGCAGACAGAGTGTGAAGCGTATAGTCATGCTGACCGGAGATGCGGATGCCCCCGCACAGAAGATCGCCGGAGAGCTCGGCATCACGGAAGTATATTCGGAGCTGCTGCCGGAGGATAAGGTGAGCATGGTGGAGAAGCTCCTCGATGAGAAGTCTTCTTCTCAGGATGTGCTGGCCTTCGTGGGCGACGGTATCAACGATGCACCCGTACTCTCCAGGGCCGACATCGGTATCGCCATGGGAGCACTCGGCTCTGATGCCGCGATAGAAGCCGCAGACGTGGTACTTATGGATGACGATCCGCTGAAGATCAGCCGCGCCATTGCCATTTCACGCAAATGCATGCGTATAGTATATGAGAACATCTGGTTTGCTCTCGGAGTCAAGATCCTGTGTCTGATACTCGGAGCACTGGGTATAGCCAATATGTGGCTTGCCATTTTTGCCGATGTCGGAGTCATGGTCATAGCCATACTCAATGCCATCAGAGCACTGCGGATCAGATCCTGACAGGCTCACATGAATACGAGAGTAAGAAATGAGTAATATTAAGATCAACAGCATTTATACAGAGGAAGTTGCGGAGCTCTTCAAAATCTTCGGAGACAGCACCAGATTACGCATCATGCAGGCTCTTTTTGACTCGGAGCTGTGCGTGCAGGACATTGCGGAAGCCCTGGACATGACACAGTCCGCCATATCCCATCAGCTCAAGATATTAAAAAACTCGCATCTGGTCAAAAGCAGACGCGAGGGTAAGCAGATAATGTATGCCCTTGACGATGACCATGTAAGAACGATCATCGCCATGGGCACTGAACATATCGAAGAATTACACTGAACCTGACGGTTCGTGAGTTTTTAGAATATCCTTCTCTTCTTGACCATCTGTACGAACTCCGAGTTCGTCCTGGTCTTGGAGAACAGATCGAGTATCTGATCGGCTGCTTCCTCCGGCTTCAGCGCATTGAATGCCTTACGGATGATATTGATAGCCTCCAGTTCTTCTGATGAGAGCAGCAGATCTTCTCTTCTGGTACTGGACTTGGGCAGATCGATCGCAGGGAATACTCTTCTCTCGGAGAGTTTGCGGTCGAGTACCATTTCCATGTTACCGGTTCCCTTGAACTCCTCATATACCACATCATCCATCTTGGATCCGGTCTCCACAAGTGCGGTGGCCAGTATTGTCAGGCTTCCGCCCTCGCGCATGTTACGCGCTGCACCGAAGAATCTCTTGGGCATATGCAGAGCGGCGGGATCAAGACCGCCCGACAGGGTACGTCCGGACGGAGATACGGTCAGGTTATAGGCTCTGGCAAGTCTCGTGATGGAATCAAGCAGGATCATTACATCCTTGCCGTGTTCAACGAGTCTGCGGGCTCTCTCTATGACCATCTCGGATACTCTCTTATGATGCTCGGGAAGCTCGTCAAATGTGGAATATATTACTTCCACGTTCCTGCCCGCTATGGCTTCCTTGATATCGGTCACTTCCTCGGGACGCTCATCTATGAGCAGGATGATCAGATGTATATCGGGGTTATTGTGCTTAACGGATCTGGCTACTTCCTTGAGCAGTGTCGTCTTACCTGCTTTGGGAGGCGATACGATCATACCGCGCTGTCCCTTACCTACCGGACATATCAGATCCATGATCCTCATGGATGAAGCTACTCCGGGGTATTCGAGCTGTATGCGCTCGTTCGGGAATATCGGTGTCAGATCTTCGAAGTTGGGACGTCTGGCGGCCACTTCGGGTGCATAACCGTTGATGCTCTTTAAGTACAGGAGCGCCGAGAATTTCTCGTTGCCGGTCTTGGCTTTGGTATGACCCTCCAGGATGTCGCCGGTCTTTAAACCGAACTTTCTGATCTGAGCGGGTGCGACATAGACGTCGTTCTCACCCGGCAGATAATTCTCGCATCTGATGAATCCGAAACCGTCGGGCATTACTTCCAGGATCCCGTGTGCTTTCGCTCCGCCCTGTGCTTCGGGGCTGCCCGGATCGAAATCATCCTGCGCGGGCTCGGATGCTTCCTCTGCCTTCTTATCGTCGCCGCCCCTGGATGCCTGGGCGCCGGTCTGTTTAGCCGGAGCAGGTGCGGGGGCAGGCATGGGTTTGCGTCCCACTGCATCGGGACGTGTATCCTCTGACACATCTGCCTCCTGATGATCTTTCTCAAGCATCAGTTCGATAATGTCTTCCTTCTTCGCCGACGCGGGGATCTTGATATCCCTGGTCTTAGCCAGCGCTCTTAAGTCAGCCAGCTTAAGCGACTCATATTGTTCTCTGGTCATTAATAATCCTCCCTGTATGTGTAAATGTTAAGGTTCGTCAATTGGTCTTCTTTATAATCTGGGATATTCGGCAGATCTGCCACGCCCTGAGATTGATAATGTACTTCTGTAGATTCTGTCTGTTTCTGTTATGTGCCCGGGATGACTCCCGGGCACTCATGTCCTGTACCCGGATGTATGGTCCGGATCATGTGGTGGAATCCCACAGGGATCCGGTAACCGGAGAATATGAACCTGCTGCGGTATAGGTATTGGCTCTTGCAGCATCATATCCTGCTGTGGATTGTATCATTGCTGCGGATACATTCACATTGGCTGCATAAGATCTCCTCTCTGCGAAAAGATCCTGAACCCTGCTCTTATCCGCTGCGGCGAATTTCTCCTTGTCTATGCTCAGTTTACCGTCTTTGCCGACGGTTATTCCCAGAGAATTCAGATCCTTCTCGCTGGATGCCGTCGTGTTCTTTATCGAGTCCAGTCTGTTGCCGATGGACTTGTCGGCTGTAGCGGAAGCGGTGTCCACTACCGAGTTGTAGTTCTTAACATATCCGCTCAGTGCTTCATACACTTTGTCATCATCCGCATCTTCTTTGATCGCTCCCAGATCCTTTATGGAGTTCTGCAAGGAATCTGCGGCTGCAGCGGCCTTGTTAAATGCTTTTGTCTCCGAAGAAACCGTAGGTGTCTGCACCCTGGCTGAAGTCAGGCTCTCAAGCACGGAGCTGCGGGAATCTTTTGATGAAGAATCACTCTTATCATCTCCGGCAACCGTTGAGTAATATGACTTCATAAGCTTGCCGTAGCTTCCGCTCTTGATGGAAGCATAATCTGACAGCCAGCTCATATCAGCTGCAGTACCCGATACGGATTTATTGAGTCCCGAAAACAAAAATGAATAATCATTCTTAAGCGAAATACTCATATCGACCTCCTTCACATCCATGTACAGGTACGAAAAGCGGCTTCCGTGCCGCATAACAGGACAGCATAGATACTATCCGTAATAAATATCGGCATTTTCATGCGGATACTTAATGTTTATCACATTTTGAAACGATAGTAAATAGGTGAACAGCGAATAATTACAGGCTGTCACTCTATGTTATATCTGACTCTGCGGAGTTCATCCAGTCCGGAACCCGGGAACTGTCTGTCGGCTTCCTCAAGAAGTGATTTATAATCTTTGTACCCGGTCATGAACATCTGCTGGTCTTTCACTCCCAGAAGGAATTTGTTTTCTCCCTTAAGAAACGCCAGACCGTCCGGTACGTATGCCTTGCACCCGTACCCTTCGGTTTCAAACAGATACAGTTCTCCTCCTCCCATTACAGCCATGAGACCGTCTTCATAATCGCATACCAGCCTGTTGATCGTGGCCCCGGTATCTGTCAGACTCATGTACTTTTTACCTGCAATATCCCAGATACGCAGTTTGCCGTCATCACCCTGCAACACGAGATAATTATCGTCATCGGTGAATCCTATGAACATCCTGATCCTGGCAGACAGGGGTATCTCATCCATAATGGTCATCGACTGGGTATCGGCTATCCTCACATAACCGTCCATCGCAAACATCGCAAGCATCTTCCCGTCATGACTTAAGCACATGAACTGATCATGGGCACTCTCCGACCTGGCCATGAATTTACCGGGATCGGTTGCGGGATCATGCCTTTCTCCCGTAGCCGTATCGATACGGTATATGGGGTCGGTACCCGAGAATACATATATTGCTTCACCGTCTTCCGAAACGATGGCTTTATTAATGACAGTTTCCGATTCAAAAGATGCGACAGTCTTCATTTCCCGTATATCGGATACGCACAGCGAATGTGATCCCCAGAACACGGCATACCTGCCGTTACCGCTTAAATATCCGTACGTGCCGTCGGCGCCTTCTCCCAGAGCCGACCTCGGCGTCACCTGTTCATCTCCGGAGAACGGGTCTATCCGTATGATATCATCAGGTCCGCCGATAATGAACTGTTTCTCATCAAATCCCGTGAAAGCGGTAAAAGACATATCTCCTTCGTATGTATGGATCAGCCTGCCATCGGTATCATAGAAGAGATATTTCGACGGTTCACCGAGAGGTGTCAGGACATAATACGATGAATCCGGCGCAGTACCTTCCGTGACCATAAGTTGGTCGAACGTTTCAAGCTCGGTCAGATCCGTCGCCTCGTGATAGGAGAACACATACAGATCAGATGACATATAAGGATGCAGGACCACCTGTCCGTTCACGAAAACACAGTTTATGATATCCAGATCCGTTTCTATCAGAGGATCGGTGAGTATCTCACCCGTGGCCATATCGATCGCATCCACGTTGCCTTCCAGATAAGACAGATATGCATACTTTGAGTCCAGACCGACAGTCAGATCCATACAGTTGCCTCTGGCATTGACATGGCAGTTCATGTGGCCGTCACTCTCGTCAAAGGCGAATACATCATATTCTACGGTCAGGACGATCTCGCTCGTCTCTCCGTCTGCACCGGGATAGCTGTGAGCTTTCATCACTGTCTCAAAGGTCATCCAATTGCGGATATCAACGTCCACAGGGACACTCCACAGTTTTGTGCCGTCTGTTGAGAACAGCTCAAGGCATACGGACGTAAGCCCCATCTCGGATACGAAATTGCTGTTGCATGACAGCAGCGCGATGTTTCCGCCCGGAGTGGTACAGGACGCCAGTATGTACCCTTCCGACACGCCGCATCTTGCGATGAGCCCGTCCCCCGGGTCATACATCGACACATAAGTTGACGGGGCTTCGGAATCATAATGCGGCATGGCGCATATACCGCTCTCAGGCTCCACACACATCTTCTGTGCATGGAAACCGTATTCCGCATCATTCTCAAACACGTTGACGGTCTTTCCGGTATCGGCATCGATCATCTGAAGTGTATCGGTCGTGGCCAGCATCACGATGCGTCCGTCCGCATCCAGCTTAAAGCCGTTGACATATCTCATATCATCATTGCTGAATATGATCCCGCCGTTCATATCATATTTGGTCAGTCCGTTTTCGGTGGCAACATATACGCCCGTCGCATCCGAATCGGCACCTATGGTATTGACGGTATAATTCAGTTCTTTTAATGCCGGATCGATCGTGAGTAACACACTCCAGTCTTTTGGATCGTATACATATACCTTGTTTCCGGTATCGATCGTTATGAGTTTCTCTCTGTCGGTGCTTCTGATCACCGATCCCACTGACATTTCATGCGGCAGCATGCGGTCGGATTTAAGCTCCGTTCCCGAGTCATATGCATAGAGAGCCTTGGCCAGCGAATTCTCGGCTTCAGCCACATAGGGCCTGTCATCATCCTTATCGGGCAGACCTGCCCTGGCAACCAGTACGGCGTCCTCTCTGTTGCCGGCATTGAGCAGTGACAGAGACTCTTCGGCATAGAAGCGGGACTGGTTCTCCTGTTTCTGTTTATACTCTGCCAGGATTTCCTCGGCGAGTCTGGTCTTCTCATCGGCCAGCTCGGATTTCTCATCGGCCAGCTGCTTCATCTGTGATGCCACATTGGAACTGTATATACCGAATGCGGTACCCGCTGCGGCCACGACCGCCGCGATCACGGATACTATCGTCACGGTACGCCTGATCATGCGCTCCCTGTGACGCTGTTTTAAGTCATCATAAGTACAGCCGATGATCGGCGCCGCGAGACGCAGTTTCTCCGTTTTGAACTTCCTGTTGCGCTCCCCGGGATCCTCTCCGCGGACATCTGCGGCCAGAGGCTCCACCGGATTGCCTTCATCGTCTGTCAGAAGCAGTTTCGGGAAACTCTCATCGGGCTCACCTTCCACGAGCACAGCCAGTATATGATCGCGGCCGTGCATCTCGATGAACGTCTCTATCTCCTTGCATACCCAGTATGATTCGGGAGTTCTGGGGGAACAGATCACCAGCAGATAGTCAGACGATGCCAGCGCAGACGAGATGTTATTATCCAGATCGCTTCCTATGGGAAGTTCTTCCTGGTCGCGGAATACGCGGCCCATTTTCTTTTTGCCCGTCTTGACCTGTACTGAACGGGGGATATGGTATGTCTCCAGTGCGGTATGCACCTTTTTGGCCATCTCCATATCCAGCGGGGCATGTCTGTAACTTATAAAAGCATCATACTGTAAGCTCATAAGACCTCTCAAATACGGATTTCTCGACTATATAAACATCCGATGTATCATCTGCTCTGACCACGAGGAAATCACCGGGAGTACCCAGATAGTACTTCTCCGTATCCCATGAAGTGAATACCTTCACTCTGTGATCGAGCTGTCTGGCATAGATCCCCGCCCCGCCCAGTGCCCTGCAGGCATGCGCATGGGGCAGCAGACCGATTCTTTCACCGGTGGATATATCAACGACTACCGGCTCATACTCCCCGGGGAAGACATAATCTGCATCGAGGGGAACATTGCCGGCCATGAATTTCTCCCGGTTGGTGGGATATATCTCACCGTCTATACCGAGCATGATCATCAGATCCGGCCTTATGGCCATGTCCACATCACCTTCAAGAGTCCTGATAGTGATGACGGTACCGTCCGAAGCCAGATCGGATGCTTCAACATATCCGATGTTCAGATCCTTTTTGCGATAGTGGCTCAGAGTCTCTATATCCTCATGATGCTGTCCGGCATATATGATCTCCGATTCCTCGTAGTATCTCTTCATGCGCTCTTCCATCAATCCGGCTATGGCTGCACCCGTATATTCAACACCTGACTGAACCAGCAGATCCTTCTTCAGTATCCCGCCGGCTTTGACCAGATGTCCGCCTCCGCCTCCCAGTCCTGTGGTCAGATAGGATGCGAGTTCACTGGCCTTGGTCTCCTTGACGCAGCTGCGCACGGATATCTTCACGCCGAACGACAGCATACTGTATACCAGGCATGTGTCGACCGAATCCACCTCGAGCAGCATGTCGCTGATCAGACCGAGGATGTTGGGATCACAGGGTTTGGCTTCCACTATGGCATAGGATCCGTCCTCATGGAAATGGGCATGCTTCAGGGCATCACCCGCTATCTTCAGTTCTTCTCTGGATATATTGGAATTCTTGAACAGAATGATATCGCTCAGTCTGAACTTTGCGAAATCGCGCAGGTCCTTATCGGCAGGATGTGATATCTCGGCGAATCCGCTGGTATCGGTCATCAGCCCGTAGTACAGGGCAGTAGCCAAATCTTCATCCTCGTTGATATCGATCTGCTCCTTGGCGAGCAGCTCATACATCACGGTAGCGCATGCACCGTAGTTGCTCCTCACCTCGCTCATCTTGGGGAGCTCGCCGGATACCTGATGATGATCTATCACCGCAATATTACGGGCCGGAAAAGCCGTAACGTTACTCTCACCGTACTGGCAGTCGACAGTGATCAGAAGCTCGGGTTCAAACCCGGGCTCGGGGGCAGCCACATGGCTGACGGGTATCGACAGATGCTCGATCATGAGCAGCAGATTACTCTTGCTGACCTTGTTCCGCCCGCCGTAAATGAATCTCGGATGTTTGCCCTGACGTGTCAGATAATAATGCAGAGCCATACCGCTCGCCAGAGCGTCTGCATCGGGGTTGTCATGACATTGTATGACTATGTCATCGTATTTGGTTAGAGCGGCTAGTGTCAGCGGCATTATGACTCCTTCAGCGTGATGCTTTCTATATAATCTACTATTTCGTCACGTCCCTGTTTGGATACCGCGGAAAAAGGGAATAACAGCGATCCTTCGGGCATTCCGAGTGTATCTCTGATCATCGTGACCTGTTTGGTCAATTGGCTTCTCTTGATCTTGTCGGCCTTGGTTGCTATGATCACGGGTTCATATCCCCTGGACCTGACCCAGTCATACATAAGCCTGTCGTTTTCCGAAGGCTCATGTCTGATATCTATGAGCAGAAAGACGCTCTTCAGCACTTTTGACTGATACAGATAATCCTCTATAAGCTTACCCCATCCCGCCACGAGTTCCTTACCTGCCTTGGCGTATCCGTATCCGGGCAGATCCACGAGATAGAGTTCGTCATTTATATTGTAATAGTTGATGGTCTGGGTTTTGCCCGGAGACTGTGATGTACGGGCATAGGATTTACGGTTCATGATAGCATTTATCAGTGATGATTTGCCCACATTGCTCTTGCCCGCAAATGCCACCTCGGGTCTGGTGTTCTTCGGCAGTTTGCTCGTGACACCGCATACCGTTTCCAGATTGACAGATTTAATTATCATGTTTTTTCACCAAAGCGTATTTCAGTACTTCTTCCATTGAAGAGACTGTCCTGATCTTGAGGCCGCCGGTGATCTCCTCACCGATCTCTTCCAGATCCTTCTCGTTCTCACGGGGTATCAGCACCTGCGTGATACCGGCCTGTCCGGCTGCCAGGAGTTTCTCCTTCAGGCCGCCTATCGGGAGTACGCGGCCGCGCAGTGTCACCTCACCGGTCATGGCCAGAGCCCCGTGTACCGGTATCCCGGCCAGAGCAGAGAGCATCGCCGTAGCCATGGTTATGCCGGCGGAGGGGCCGTCCTTGGGTACGGCACCTTCGGGGATATGTATATGTATATCGTTTTTCGCAAATACCTTGGGTTCCAGTCCGTATTCGGAGGCGATGGATCTGACATAGCCCAAGCCTGCACGGGCGGATTCCTTCATGACATCACCCATCTGGCCCGTCAGTACTATCTCTCCGCGTCCGGGCATGACATTCACTTCTATCTCGAGAGTATCTCCGCCGACACTGGTCCATGCCAGGCCGCGGACTATACCTGTCTGATCCTTCTTGTCAGCCATATCCCTGGTATATTTCACCTTGCCGAGATAGTCCTTAAGACCGGAAGCGGTGACCTTGATCAGTTTGTCTTCTTTGCCGTCCTCTCTGCGCTCGAGTATCTCTCTGGCGGCTTTGCGGCACAGTTCTCCGATCCTGCGCTCCAGTCCCCTGACTCCGGCTTCACGGGTATAACCGTCTATCAGCTTACGCAGAGCGGGATCCGTGATGACCAGCTGTTCACGGGTCAGTCCGTTCTTCTCGTATGTCTTGGGTATCAGATGTTCCTTGGCTATATGGAATTTCTCATTGGCCGTGTAGCTGTTGACCTCTATGATCTCCATACGGTCGAGCAGGGGTCTGGGAATGTCCGCTGCATTGTTGGCCGTACAGATGAACATCACCTCGGATAAGTCAACGGGCAGTTCTATGTAATGATCGTTGAAATGAGAGTTCTGTTCGGAATCCAGTACCTCGAGCAATGCGGCCGATGTATCTCCCTTATAATCGGAACTGACCTTGTCGATCTCATCAAGCAGCATCAGCGGGTTCTTGACGCCGGCGTTCTTGAGTCCGGTGGCTATGCGGCCGGGCAGCGCACCGACATATGTACGTCTGTGTCCGCGGATTTCGGCTTCATCACGCACACCGCCCAGACTTATACGTACGTACTTCTTATCGAGAGCTTCCGCAACGCTTTTGGCTATGGATGTCTTACCTGTGCCGGGAGGGCCCACCAGACATATGATCGGACTCTGTCCGTGGTCGTTTAATACCTTGACCGCCAGGAACTCCAGTATGCGTTCCTTGACCTTCTCAAGTCCGTAATGGTCTCTGTCCAGTATCTTTTCGGCCAGATGGATATCTGCTCTGTCATCGGATGCCTTATCCCACGGCATCTCGAGCAGCGTCTCCACATATCCTCTCTCAACGGCCACTTCGGAATTGTAGCCGCTCATCTTGCGGAGACGGTTTATCTCTTTGCTGATCTTTTCCTTGATCTCATCCGATGCTTCCAGAGCATCACACGCTTCCTGCATCTGATCGATCTCGGCTTTCTCGTCGCCGACACCGAGTTTCTCCTCGATGGTACGCATCTGCTCGCGGAGTATGTATTCCTGTTGGTTCTTATCGACACGTTCCTTGACATCGCGCGCCAGATCGGCACGGATCTGTGCCACGGATATCTCATTCTTCATAAGCGTGGACAGTTCGGTATAGCGTTCCTTCAAGTCCACGGCTCCCAGTATCGTCTGCTTCGCGGTATACTGCAGCGGCAGATTGATCGCGATCTGATCTGTGAGTTTGCCGAGATCTGAGGCTTCATTGACATGTCCCTCGAGGCTCTTGCCCACCTTGGGAAATACCTGCACGTACTCCCTGAATATATCTCCGAGCTCACGTATCATGGCGGTCTCGGTCTCCACGGTCATATCGCCGCGCTCGTCTTCCGCAGTGATCTCATGCAGGTGGGCACACAGATACCCCTCCGTCTCCTCTATTGAGATCAGGCGGGCTCGCTTACGGCCTTCTCCGAGCACACGTATCACTCCCCCCGGCATCTTGAGCAGCTGGTTGATACGGACTATGCAGCCCACCTCATAGAGGTCCTCAAGCACAGGATTCTCCTTATCGGCATCACGCTGAGCGACCACGAACAGCGTGGATTCGTTCATCATGGCCTTCTCAACTGCCTGAACGGACTTGGAGCGGTTCAGATCGAAATGGATGATCATATCGGGAAGGATAGTAAGACCCCGCAGTGGTACTGCGGGGAGCAGAATCTCGGGATCCCGTATTGAATTGTCGTTCTGAGATCTGTTCAGAATACTTTCAAACATACGGATATTAAGCGACACCCGTCCTGTAGATTATCTGCGGGTCGTCTTCCATCCTGACGGCCTCTGCGGTCATAATGCACTCGGATATGGTGTCATCTGACGGAATCTTATACATCACATCCATCATGGCCTTTTCCATGATGGCTCTTAAGCCTCTGGCACCGGTCTTCTTTTCGAATGCCTGATGTGCGATGGTCTCGATAGCTTCATCGGTAAAGGTGAGCTTGACCTCATCCATCTCAAACAGTTTCGCATACTGCTTGACCAGCGCGTTCTTAGGCTGAGTAAGGATACTCCTGAGCGCCTCTTCATCGAGACCGTCCAGGGTTACGGTGATCGGTACTCGGCCTATGAACTCGGGGATCAGACCGAACTTGATCAGATCCTCCGTAGATACTTCCTTGAGCAGATCATCGGCTTCCTTGGTATTCCTGGATGTGAGCTCTCCGCCGAATCCTATGGAACTGCGGTCAAGTCTTGATTCGATGATCTTATCGAGACCGTCGAATGCACCTCCGCAGATGAACAGGATATTGGATGTATTGATCTGTATAAGTTCCTGATGAGGATGCTTGCGGCCGCCCTGAGGAGGAACGGAAGCAACGGTACCCTCGATTATCTTAAGCAGCGCCTGCTGTACACCCTCACCGGAGACATCTCTCGTGATGGAGACATTCTCGGATTTCTTGGTGATCTTATCGATCTCGTCTATATAGATGATACCCAGCTCGGCACGTGCTATATCATAGTCTGCGGCCTGTATGAGGCGCAGCAGGATATTCTCCACATCCTCGCCCACATAGCCGGCTTCGGTAAGTGTAGTGGCATCCGCTATCGCAAAGGGAACATTGATTATCTTCGCGAGTGTCTGTGCCAGATATGTCTTACCCGATCCTGTGGGACCGAGCATCATGATATTGGACTTCTGAAGCTCCACTCCGTCGGGATCCGATTCACTGCCGGATGTGACTCTCTTGTAGTGATTGTATACAGCTACAGACAGAACCTTCTTCGCTTCATCCTGTCCGATCACATATTCATCAAGGAAGGTCTTGATCTGTACGGGTTTGAGCAGATTGATGTCAAACTCGCCCCTTAACAGTTCCTTGTCTTCCTCATCGATATCATTCAGGATATCTTCGCATATCTCTACGCACTCGTCACAGATGAATACGCCTGCGGGACCTGATATAAGTTTGCGGACCTCATCCTGTGTTTTATTGCAAAATGAGCATCTCACTTTGCCTTCACCCATTTTTGGTGCCATGCTTCAACCTCTGAAAATTAATTCCTGTTTTATTTTTTGTTCTTATCTTTTTCCTTGGATTCAGCCATCTCGGCGCGGTTTGTGATCACCTGATCGATCAGACCGTACTCACATGCCTCCCCGGCTGTCATCCAGTTATCACGGTCCGTGTCCTGTGCAACTACGTCTAAGGGCTTGCCGGTGTTCTCGGACAGGATACGGTTCAGTTTCTCCTTGGTCTGCAGGATATGTCTGGCTGCGATCTCGATCTCGGTAGCCTGACCCTGTGCCCCGCCCAGAGGCTGATGGATCATGATCTCCGCATTGGTCAGAGCCATACGCTTGCCCTTGGCTCCGCCTGCCAGAAGAAAAGCACCCATGCTGGCAGCCATACCGATGCATATCGTCGATACGTCGCACTTGATATACTGCATGGTGTCATATATGGCCATACCGGCTGTTACGGAACCGCCGGGGCTGTTGATATACAGGTGGATGTCCTTCTCCGGATCCTGAGCTTCCAGGAACAGGAGCTGTGCTACTACAAGGCTGGCGGTAACATCGCTCACCTCGTCTCCGAGGAAAACGATACGGTCTTCCAGCAGTCTCGAATAAATATCATATGATCTCTCACCGCGAGAGGTCTGTTCTACGACATAAGGTACAAGTGCCATTGTGTCCTCCTTATTATCCGTTTATAGCGATCTGTCCGGATTTATTTCTCTTTGGCGTTATCGGCCAGGAACTTCGCTGCAGCACGTACTTTGAGGTCATCTTTGATCATCTTCTCGACATCTTCTGTGATGTCCTTTTTGATCTCATCGACATCCTTGCCGTATGCATCGGCCATGGTCTTAAGCTCTTCCTCATAATCGGCGTCCGAAGCCTCAAGCTTCTCGGCTTCCGCTACGGCCTCCAGTACCAGTCTGGTCCTGATACGTGTCTCGGCCTGAGGTTCCACCTGCTCCATCATCTTCTCTTTGGTAGCGCCGGTGAACTTGGCATACTGATCAAAGGACAGGCCCTGATACATCAGCTGCTGGGCGAACTCATCGATCATGCGCTCCTTCTGTGTCTCGAGCATGGGAGCGGGGATCTCGATGGTGTCGATCTGAGGCTTCACGACAATCTCGCGGGTGATGGGCTCCGAAGTGTAGCCGATCTCGCGTGCTTCAAGGTCGTAGACGCCTGCCGTGAGCTTGCCCGTCCAGGTGCCGGTGCCCTTGTAGACTCCGTTGGCCCAGATGTTGGCGTTGGGAGTGGTGGTGAGGGTCACCACTGCGAAGTTGGGATCGAGGCAGGGTGAGAACTTGAGGGTGTCGTTCCCGTTCGTATCGCCCTTCCAGCCATAGGTCGTCTTGAGGAGGAACCCCGCATTGAAGTCCGCCCCGGCAGCCGTCCACAAGTTTTCGTAATCCTCGTGCGTCGGGAGCCGGAATCCGGAGGTGCATGCGCTGCGGGCGGCATCCCAGGTGTAGAGGCGGCCGTACGCCATGCAGTTGTTTTCGTCGTCATCGAGGCAGAAGCTGCCCCCGGACTTGAAATTGAGGTTGT
>CAJOID010000042.1:15558-16621 GCA_905234595.1 uncultured Lachnospiraceae bacterium
CGCCAAAGGCGAGCGAAACCGTCAGGGCAAAAACAAGCAGACGACGCATCATACTCACCTCGACCCTAGGATTCAAACGGACGCACTCGTAACGTGACGCCGAGTTCTTCGCACAGCTTGCGGCAAATCTCGATCTTTTCCTCGGGCATCACCTTCTCGACGACGGTCATGACCACGTTCTTCACGTGGGCCTTCGCAAGCACGGCGAATTCCTTGAGGGCATCGTAAGACTTGATGCCAAACTTGGAACGCGTAAGCGCCAGGAATTCCTCGGCATCCGCGGCATTCAGCGAAATGGAAACGGTGTCGAAGCGCCCCTCGAGTTCAGGGGTAACGTCCTTGCCGTGAATCAGGTTCGCAAGGCCGTTCGTGTTGAGGCGCACCTTCAAGTTCGGATACTTCGCCTTGAGTTTGTCAATCACCTTGCACACGTCATAAAGGCGTTCGAGCGGTTCGCCGTATCCGCAGAAAATCAATTCGTTGATGACGTTAAGGTCGTACGCATCGAAAATTTCCATCACGCGTTCAACGCTCGGTTCACCTTCCTTGAGCCAGAGCGTATTGCCTTCCATCATCTTCTTCGTTTGACGCAGACAGAACACGCAGCTGCACGGGCAACGGTTCGTCATGTTCACGTAGATGTTCTTGCCGGTAATGTCGCCACTGTTGGCGATATCCAAATAGCCCGCCTGCCCGACGGTCCCAGTTACAGTATAAACTATCATTAGGCCCCCTTAGTCTTCGATGAGGTCGCGAAGGTACATTTCGACGCTCAGACCCCAGTGATCGGGAACGTTGTTGTCTTCGCAGTAGCGGATGCACTTGGATGCGAATTCGGCGGCCTTCTTTACCGACTCGTAGAAGTCGTGGCCGTTCAGGTACATGCCGGCGATTACCGCACTAATCACATCGCCCGTTCCGCTGCGGTCGCCACCGATGCGGTCGGCCATCACGATTTTCGCTTCCTCACCCTTGCTATAAACGTAATTCATAATCTGCGTTTTGCTGTAATGGATCCCCGTAACCACAATGTGCTTGGGCCCCTGTCCAGCAAGCGTCTTGC
>CAJOID010000043.1:0-22110 GCA_905234595.1 uncultured Lachnospiraceae bacterium
GCCGAGATACCCAGCGCAAGTCTGAACGGCTACTGTACTGTTCTTCGTTCCATGACGGGCGGAAGCGGTGTATACGAATATGAGTTTACCCGATATGAACAGGCTCCTTCAGATGTTCAGGAGAAGGAAGTTGCTGCCAGAGCAGCCAAGGTAGCGGAGAATAGTGAAGAGTAATAAATCTTCAAAATTTGATATCAAACTTGTCGATCTCATTGACCGGGATATTCTGCAGAGGTTTCAGGATTCCTTTTCCGACATGACCGGAATGGCCGCTCTTACGACAGAGGCCGACGGTAAGCCCATAACACGGGGCAGCAATTTTACCGATTATTGTATGAAATATACCCGGTGCTCTGAGATCGGCAGGAGCATGTGTGAAGAGTGTGACAGATACGGCGCCGAAGTTACCATGCGTACCGGCAAGTTTGCCACATATGTCTGTCACTCGGGTCTCATCGATTTTTCCTCACCGGTCATAATCGACGGTTCCATGGTAGGGTGTTTTATAGGCGGCCAGGTTTTATCCGAGCCGCCTGATGAATCTTTTATACGTGAGATCGCCCGGGATCTTGGTATTGATGAGGATGCTTATTGGGATGCCATACAGAAGGTTCCTGTTCTTCCCAAAGATCAGATAGAGAAAGCGGCAGAGTATCTTTATCGCATATCCAGTGTGCTCTCGGATATGGCATACGGTAAGTATCTGACGATCAAGGCGAATTCGGAACTCGAAAAAACCGCCAGGATGCAGAGTGATTTTCTGGCAAATATGAGTCATGAGATCCGTACCCCCATGAACGCGGTCATCGGATTCGCCGAGCTGGCGCTCAGAGAAGACCTGCCTGATTCCGCAGCGGATTATATCCGTCAGATCAAGAGTTCCGGTAACGCACTTTTGGGGATCATCAACGATATCCTGGATTATTCCAAGATCGAAGCAGGTAAGATGGATCTGGTGCCTGTTGAATATGAACCGCTGAGCCTTATCGATGATGTTGCCAACATCATCATGACCAGGCTTATTGATAAAGACGTCGAACTTCTTCTGGATGTTAATCCCAATATCCCGAAATCCTTATACGGAGATACGGTACGCATCAGACAGATCCTGATCAATCTCTGCAATAATGCCACCAAATTCACTAACGAGGGCTATGTCCGCCTCTCGGTGGATTATGAATGGCTTGGATATGACAGTATATCCCTTAAGTGTTCCGTTACCGATACCGGTATAGGTATTAAGGAAGTTGACTTTGAGAAGATATTCCATTCATTTCAACAGGTTGACTCCAAACGTAATCGTAATGTTGAGGGCACCGGTCTGGGTTTAAGCATCTGTAAGATGCTTCTTGATCTGATGGGGGCTGAACTTACCGTTGAGAGTACATACGGAAAAGGCTCGACATTTTCTTTTGCAATTCCTCAGAAAGTCATAGACTCCATTCCGTCAGTGATCATCCAGGATCCCGAGGTCATATCTCTGGGTGCTGCGCTTGATAACACATATGTTGAAGAGAATCTTATCGATGCTGCGTCCAAACTGGGGATCAGTGTCACGGCTTTTCATGATTATGAGAGACGAAATGAGGAACTCGGCCGGTGGGCTTCGAATAAAGATGAAGATACGAGGCTGTACTTCTTCCTGGATCAGAAATATTTTGATTCGGATGTTCTCGAGGGCGTAAGTGAGAGATACGATATCACTCCCGTGATCATATCGGATACATTTGCCGACACCAGACAGCTTTCTTCATATAAGCAGCTCAGATTTATCCGTAAACCCATATCGGTACTTAACCTGGGGAATCTGTTCAATGATCATGAATCTACCCATATTAACTTTGAATCTGATTCGGAATCCGATGAAATCTATACTTTTACCGCCGAAGAAGCGAATCTGCTGGTCGTGGATGATAATATAGTCAATCTTACAGTCGCACAGGGACTGCTGGAGCCGTTAAAAGCCAATGTGGACGTGGCTACGGGCGGAAAAGAAGCCATTCATATGATGGAGAGCAAAATGTATGACATCATATTCATGGACCATATGATGCCTGAACTGGACGGCGTGGATACAACCCGTATCATCCGGCGCACCATGCTTCAGTATAAAAACATCCCGATCATTGCCCTGACGGCTAATGCAGTCAGCGATGCGAGGGAACTGTTTAAGCAGGAGGGAATGGATGACTTTATAGCCAAACCGGTAGAGGTACGGATGCTGCTTGACGTGGTCAGGAAATACCTGCCCAAAGAAAAGATGCACAGATGCAACACCGGACAAAACAGCGCAGGCCGGAATGATGATCAGGGAGATGGTGAGGGCAAATATCCCATTATAGCCAATCTGGACACAAAGAGTGCTATCGATATGCTCGGATCCCGTTCTTTGTATATGAATATACTGAAGTCATATTATAATGCGGTAGATGCCAAAGTCGAGGCGATAATGGACTATTATACGCAATCCGACTGGTCGTTGTATGCCATAGAAGTACATGCCTTAAAGAGTGCATCCAGACAGATAGGCGCCACAGAACTCGGAGATCTGGCTTATAAACTTGAGATGGCAAGTAAAAACCTGGATATCAGTACTATCCACAGTTTGAATAATAAGCTCCTTGAGGATTATGCCGCGGTCAAAGACAACATAGCATATCTGTTTGAATCCGATCCTTCAGCAGACGCTGACAAACAGGAAGCCACGACCGAAAAACTGAAAAGTCTGTTCGGCCGGATGCGTGTTGCCATAGATGACCTGGATATGGATGCCATGGAGGAGGTTATAGAAGATATGGATAGATTCAGCTATAACGACTTCTGGCAGACCAAGTATGATTCGCTGAAAGATGCTGTCAGCAGAATGGATGTGGATGAATGCATGGATATACTTGACAGCTGGAAATGACATGTATTTAAATTAATGCTCAGGCCGGAGGTGAATTGACACTTCCGGCTTTTGATTTTACAATAGCAATGTTTGGATTTCATACAATCAACTAATGATTCGAGGTGGAGTATGTCTGAAATATATAATCACAAAACAGTCGAAAAGAAATGGCAGAAGATATGGGAAGAGAATAAGTCATTTGCAACCAGCAATGACTACAGCAAACCGAAATTCTATGCTCTGGTTGAATTCCCTTATCCCTCCGGACAGGGCCTGCATGTCGGTCATCCCAGACCCTATACGGCCATGGATATCGTATCCCGTAAACGCCGTATGCAGGGCTATAATGTTCTGTTCCCGATGGGATGGGATGCTTTCGGCCTTCCTACCGAGAACTATGCCATAGCCAACAAGATACATCCGAAGATCGTTACGAAGAATAATGTTGCCAGATTTAAGGGCCAGCTTCAGTCTATCGGCTATTCTTTTGACTGGGACAGAGAGATCAATACCACCGATCCCGATTACTATCACTGGACACAGTGGATCTTCCTGCAGTTGTTCAAAGAAGGCCTCGCATATAAGGCAGAGATGCCCATCAACTGGTGTACGGGATGTAAGGTAGGCCTTGCTAATGAAGAGGTCGTAAACGGTGTATGTGAGCGGTGCGGCTCAGAGGTCGTACGTAAGGTTAAGAGCCAGTGGATGCTCAAGATAACCGAATATGCCCAGAAGCTTATCGACGGTCTCGACGAAGTTGATTATGTCGAGCGTATTGCCGTATCACAGCGTAACTGGATAGGCCGGAGCACAGGTGCGGAAGTGGATTTCGCCATAAGCGGAAAAGATGATAAACTGCGTGTTTATACCACCAGATGCGACACTTTATTCGGTGCGACATACATGGTTGTAAGCCCCGAACATCCGATCCTTGATAAATATAAGGATGATATTACGAACTGGTCTGCAGTCGAGGATTATCGTGTACAGGCTGCCAGAAAGTCTGATTTTGAGAGAAGCGAGTTAAATAAAGAGAAGACCGGTGTAGTTATAGAGGGTTTAAGTGCAGTCAATCCCGTCACCGAGAAAGAAATCCCGATCTTTGTATCCGATTACGTACTGATGAGTTACGGAACCGGTGCGATCATGGCGGTTCCGGCTCACGATGAGAGAGACTGGGATTTTGCCAAAGCTTTTGATCTGCCCATAGTTGAAGTAGTAGCCGGCGGAGAAAACGTGCAGGAACATGTATATACCGATGTGGCTACCGGAACACTTGTTAATTCCGGATTCTTAAACGGACTTTCGGTTGCGGATGCGCAGAAGAAGATGATCGAATTCCTTGAAGAAAAGGGTATTGGTCATGCAAAGGTCAATTACAAACTTCGTGATTGGGTATTCTCCCGACAGCGTTACTGGGGAGAACCGATACCGATCGTGCATTGTGATAAGTGCGGATACGTAGCCATACCCGAGAGTGAGCTTCCGCTACAGCTGCCGGAGGTTGACAGCTACATGCCTACGGATACCGGTGAATCACCGTTGTCCGCCATGACAGAATGGGTCAATACTACCTGTCCGAAGTGCGGAGGCCCTGCGCAGCGTGAAACAGATACGATGCCGCAGTGGGCCGGTTCATCATGGTATTTCTTAAGATATACCGATCCAACCAATAAAGAGGCTCTGGCAAGTCCCGAAGCTCTGAAATACTGGCTTCCCGTAGACTGGTATAACGGTGGTATGGAGCATACGACTCTGCATCTGCTGTACTCCAGATTCTGGCACAGATTTCTGTATGACCAGGGTGTGGTACCTACCAAAGAACCTTATCAGAAACGTACTTCTCACGGCATGATCCTCGGATCGAACGGTGAGAAAATGTCCAAATCCCGTGGAAATGTGGTCAATCCCGATGAGATAATCGATGAGTTCGGAGCAGATACGCTGCGTACCTATGAGATGTTCATCGGCGCATTCGATCTGGCCGCTTCGTGGCAGGATGAGGGTGTAAAGGGATGCCGCAGATTCCTCGAGCGAGTATGGAAACTTCAGGATATCGTGACCGATGAGACGGGTTATTCATCCGATCTTGAGGCCACCATGCATAAGACAGTGAAGAAAGTGAGCTCGGACTTCGAGAATCTTAAGTTTAATACGGCGATCGCTGCGCTGATGAGTCTTATAAATGACTTCACGAAGAAAGGCAGTGTAACCAAGGACGAACTTAAGACATTCCTGATACTGCTTAATCCTGTTGCTCCTCATATCACAGAGGAGATCTGGGATACACTTAACTACGGCGGGTATGTATATCAGCAGACATGGCCTGAATATGACGAGGCCAAGACCGTTGAGAGCACCATCGAGATCGCCGTTCAGGTCAACGGTAAACTCAGATCTACAATATCGGTAGCTGCTGACGGAGCCAAAGAAGATATCATTGCTATGGCAAAGGAAGAACTGGGCGATCGTATCGCAGGCAAGGAGATTGTCAAGGAGATATACGTTCCCGGCAAGATCGTTAATATTGTCGTTAAAGGATAAGTCATAATATAGGAGGGACGTCAGATCAGTTCGTCGAACTGAACCGAATCCAGATACTCGTCGAATGCCTCTTCGACTTTTTCGAATTCATCGTCATCATCGATGTACCCCAGTTCGGGTTCTTCGTTGGGGTCATCGGGATTCTCGCTGTATCTGTAGAGCCAGACTTCGCCATCGGTGTTTTCACCGTTTTCATCCAGCGGAAGCAGTGCGTGACCACGGCGCATACAACGTCACCGTCATCCAGACTGACAGTTACAGTCATTTCTTCGGCTTCGGATTCGTCCGGAGCTTCTTTTTTGATATCATCAGACATTACTATACCTCCGTATATAACGTTTATAGTATTTTCACTATATCATACATTTTATGTAAAAAGTCTCAAATATCGGCTGATATGTGATAAAATCAATATTGTGTGTAAAACTGCATCCGCTGATGCGGAAGGGGAAGTGAATTGATGAATTATGTAAACCTATCCAATAGATTTATGAAGAGGATCGTATTGCTGACAGCAATGGCTGCCGCAGGTATGCTGATGCTTGTCGGATGCGGTTCCAAGGCTCCGGAAGGTTATTATATTCTGGATTCTGTAACGAGTGTATCGGATGATAATGCTGCCGACTGCCTGACAGCACAGGGACTGGATAAAAGTTATTTGGTCTTAAACGGTTCCGAAGGTTATCTGGTATTAATGGGAACTCCGGAGGATATCTCATATAAATCCGAAACCGGAGTCATATCCACGTCCTTTGGTGATATACCGGCTTCCGTCAGGGGTGATGTACTCACTCTGGCTGATAAAAACGTTGTGATGCAGTTTAAGTCAAGTGATAAGCCTGCTCCTGCCAGACCCGCCTATCCGACGCCGCCCGAGCCGGAAGCCGAACCCGAACCGGAGGTTATTAAAGAGGCTGAAGAAGAACCCGAACCTGAAGAGCAGGAGGAACCGGTGCCCACTATCACCGAGGCTATGGATGATTTCTGGAACGGATACTGGTTCGGATACTGGACAGTGGATCCTGTCGAATCCGTCTGGAAAGATCATGAAGGTTATCAGTTCTATGTTTTGGCAAGAACCGGTCTGGATAAAGAAGGCAATACGGAGATACATATCTGGGATAATGATTATGCTGTGGCGGATGTATACGGAACCAATGACGGTGGCAACAGCCCGGAGTACGGTTTATTCATATCAACGGATGGTGTCTTCTGGGATGGAGATAACCTGTCACCGGGAGAATGGACAATTAATCCGGCAGATTCGGGTCATGCTGATACCATATGCATAACCGGTACATGTAATTACGATATGGTACCTCAGTTCAATTATACGATCCGGCTGGTTAAGTGGGGATCCGAATGGACGGATTATGAGGACGATGAACTGCCGGGTATCATGTCATGGTACAGGCAGCAGCTCGATTCCGGAATAACGGATCCGTTAACGCTCAAACTGCCGGAGCACTATTGATGATCATTTAATACAGATATTTCATCACATGGAGGTTTTTTAAATATGTCTTTTTGCGGTAAATGCGGAAGTGCAGTGCCTGAAGGCGCGAGATTCTGTATGAAATGCGGACGCCCCGTATCGGAAAATAAAGCGGCAGCTGCACCCGTGATTCCTGCCCCTGCACCCGTACCGGTGCCTGAACCGGCACCTGTACCTGAACCGGCAACGGTACCTGAGCCTGTGCCGGTCCCTGTATCAGTAGCCGTGCCGACACCGGTATCTGAACCCGAGCCGGTGAATGTACCTGAGGTTCAGTCCGCACCAAAACAGAAGAAAAACAAAAAGACTGTTATCACGGGTATCGTGGCAGCTGTTGCCGCGTTCATTCTGGTTATACTGATCGGAGTGATCTTTTTTAAACCCGGTAATGACGAGATACCGGCAGGAACAGGAGACGCCCTGACTCAGATGATAGATCAGGCCGAGATCAATCTGGATTACATATCGGAATAAGATCAGAAAGGATCAGAAAGGATCAGAGATCATATGCCATTATTCGGAGATATAGAAGTTAACTTTTGTCCGCTGTGCGGAGAACCTATAGGAGAGAACGAAGGCCAGGCGCTGGCAGACGGAGCGGTCTGCCCGAAATGTGTAGAGCAGTTCAGATCGAAATCGGGCGCTGATATGGATGAGATGACCGTACGGGATGTCAGATTCGTTATAGACGGCGGATGGGCCCCCGTCACAGCTGACAAAACCTGTCCTGTATGCGGCCAGCCTTTGGGAGATTCACCCAAGCATATAGCAGATGCCGTGATCTGTTCCGATTGTGAACATATGGAACGAAGCATGTATTATAGGACCTATCGTTATTTTGATGTATCAGGTAAGGAACTGCTCGATATAGATGTCGATATCCTCAAAAGACAGGGGCGTGATAATGAATATATCACCGAGATGGTGGATGAACTCGACAACGTTACCCTCAACTATGTTCAGGAGGATTATATACTTAACAAACAGCGTATCAGAGATGCTGTGGATCAGGCTCCATCACATGCAAGTGCCGTTGCATATATTGACGAATCTTTTGAAGACGGTAAGAAGACGGTTGCTCTTGTCGGTATGGCTAAAGGCACGTTTAATGAGGGAGACGAGGTGATACTGGTACACGAAGGTGAACTTGCCTCCTCCGAGATCATTATCATTCATACTGCAAACGGCGACAGCTATGATGATTACAGGAACGAAGTCGTCGGCTCCTCATCTATCGGCGCCGGAGATTACGGATGGCTGGTCTTTAAAGATATAGAACCGGAGTATTCACTTACCGATATCATCTATAAGCTTTGATCCACCGGTTGGAAGAATGACTGTATGACAGGAAACGTATATACATTACACAGAACATTACCATATCCCCTCGGCGCTGCTTACACGAATGACGGCATCAGGTTTGTCGGAGAATTTGACTCCGGCGCTGATTGCGGTATTCTCATCTATCCCGAGAGCAGCAGTGCGCCCATTAAGATCAGTTTTCCGAGCTGGGCCCGGGAAGGCCGTATATGTGCCATGGAAGTGAAGTTCAGCGGTCATGATGCCGTTTCACGTTTCCTGACCGATAAAAACGGGAGAGGACTGAAGTATCTTTTCTTCAGCGGCGATGAAGTATTCCCCGATCCGCGTATGGAAGATTCGTGCGGATTCGGTGATTTCGGCACTGTAACTTCTCCGTTTTCCAGAATAAGAACAGACAGGCATATAAACGAATCAAAGCATATTTCCCATCCCTATTCCGAAAGCATTTTTTATATGCTGCATGTGAGAGGTTTCACCGCTCACACTTCATCCAAAGTCAGGGATAAAGGTACATTCAGAGGTGTGATACAGAAACTCCCGTATATCAGATCGCTGGGCATTACTGCGATCATATTCATGCCGGTATATGAATTTAATGAGATCATCAGCCTGCCGGATATGATCAAAAAAGGCGATGAACCTTCGGGAATGGTTAATTTCTGGGGATATACCGACGGTTATTACTTTGTTCCCAAGCATTCATATTCAGCCACCGGAGATCCGGTAAAAGAAATGCATGAGATGGTGGATGCCATTCATGCGGCCGGGATAGAGGTCATTCTTCAGTTTAAATTCCCGTCACGTTTTTCTTCGCGCGACATAACGGATCTGCTCAGATTCTGGCGCACCATATACGATATTGACGGTTTTCAGCTGATCGGCGGAGGACTGCCTGTCGATGACATAATGTCGGATCCAATACTCTATGGATGTAAGATACTGACTGATGATCCTGTGACTAAATCCGGTGAGCAGTATAATCCCGAACACGGTCATATGGATCTGGGCTTTATGACTGATATCCGCAAATTTCTTAAAGGTGATCCGAATTCGGCTCAGGATGCGGCTCTTCAGCTGCGCGATTCCGATCCGGTTTCACATCCCGTTGTCTTTATTGCACGTCAGGATACCATGCGTGCCATGGATATCGTTTCATATAACGAGAAGCATAATCTCGAGAACGGTGAGAACGGTATAGACGGTGCAGATTATAACTACAGCTGGAACTGCGGTTATGAAGGTGTTACCCGTAAAAAGAATATAATTGAACTTAGAAAACGACAGTTTATGAACGGGTTTGCCCTGACAATAATGTCTCAGGGGACTCCGCTGATCTACAGCGGTGATGAGTTCGGTAACACACAATTCGGCAACAATAATCCTTATAATCAGGATAATGCGACCGGCTATATCAAATGGTCCGGCGGAGCATTTGCCAAAGAACTTCTCGAATACGTCAGAACTCTGATAAACATACGCAAATCTCATCCTGCCATAGGTACCGACCACGCTTTGACCGGTCGTGATTACCTATCATACGGGTATCCCGATATATCCATGCATGGAGAGGAATTGTGGAGAGCGGATATAGGTCCCACATCTCACAGTTTCGGAATACTCTATTATGATAAGTATGCAGATGATCAGGATGAACGGCTGATATATCTCATATATAACATGCATTGGGAACCCAAGCCCATAGCCGTCCCCAAACTTAAAAACAAGATGGAGTGGAAGATCACCCTTTCCACTGATGCGGGTAATGTTTTGGACGGGAACAGGATAAAAGTTCGGCCACGAAGCTTCGTATTACTTGAAACAGATGTTACGTAGAGATCTTCTTTTGCTTGCGGCATGTTTACTGGCAGGATGTATTGCAGCACTGATCATCCGTACCATGGCATCAGCCGGCGGCTATATAGAAGTACGGATCGAGCATCCGGGTTCGGAAACGAAAACTAACGTATACCCGCTGTCGGTTGACCGTGATGTGACGGTCAGGCTGGGAGATGGCTTTAATGTAGTGCATATTGCTGACGGACAGGCAAGTATTTCCGAAGCGAACTGTCCCGATCTGATATGTGTTCATACACGCGCCATATCCCATATAGGAGAGGCGGTCATATGTCTTCCGCACGGGGTTATCGTTACGGTTATCGATGATGCCGGTATTGATGATACCGTTGAATATGATGCCGTGACATGGTGACAGCATGAAGAGGAATCGGACTGCAAATATCGCATATATGGGGTTGTGCCTGGCACTGGCTCTGATCCTGAGCTACGTAGAATCACTTATACCATTTAACTTCGGTATACCCGGCATCAAACTCGGACTTGCCAATCTGTGTGTGGTTATCCTGCTTTATATATGCGGTTACCGGGAGGCTCTGACCGTGGACCTGCTCCGTGTTATCCTTGCAGGATTTCTGTTCGGCAATCTCTCGATGATCATGTATTCTCTGGCCGGAGCAGCAGTCAGTTTCATATGCATGGCGCTGGTTCATAAGACAGGCAGATTCGGACCTATGGGTGTGAGCCTGTCAGGTGGCGTCACACATAATATCGGGCAGCTGATAGTTGCTGTATTCGTGCTCGGTACGATGCGGATCGTATATTACGTTCCGGCTCTGATCATATCAGGTGCATTGACGGGGGCGTTGCTGGGAATCATTACAGCTCTTGTACTACCTGCGATCAGAAAAATAAAGTCCGGGAGCGAGGGGATTTAATATGTACGCATATTTCAAGGGAACGGTTGCTGAGGCGAATGCCGACAGCTGTGTTCTCGAAGTCAATAACATAGGATACAATATACAGATCCCGGCATCCACAGCCGAGAGACTCCCTGATATCGGAGGAGAAGTGAAACTGTACACTTACACTTCCGTCAGAGAGAATGCCATTGAACTCATCGGCTTCATATCCAAAGATGATCTGGCCATGTTCTCACAGCTGATCACGGTCAGCGGTATCGGCCCCAAAGCGGCCCTGAGCCTGCTGTCTTATCTGGATGCCGATGCGATACGCATAGCGATAGTAACGGGAGATGTTAAGACTCTGTCCAAGGCTCCCGGCCTCGGCAAAAAATCCGCCGAACGTCTTATAGTGGATCTTAAGAATAAATATGATGCCACAACCGTATTGGCTGCGGCCACCGGATCAGCCGGCGGTTCAGTCGATATAGTGGATAACAGCAGGATAAGTCCGAACATGGCAGAGGCGATAGATGCCCTGACTGCACTGCAGTTTAAAGAAGCGGAAGCCAGAAGAGCGGTTCTGATGGCAGATACAGAGCCCGATGCATCTGTAGATGATATCATCAATGCGGCATTGAAGCTTATCAGATAGATTTACATATGTATATTAAAGGCAGACGATAATGCGAACCATACAGACAGATATCACGGAACCGGAGAGGAACGGTATCGGCCGGGAACAATCCGGAACGGGAAGAACCAATACAGCTATCATGACCGACAGGAGCAGCGAGGATGCAAGTATTGAGAATATACTGCGTCCGAAGACTTTTGATCATTATATCGGTCAGACAAAGACCAAAGAGAATCTCAAGGTCTTTATCGAAGCTGCCAAAATGCGCGGAGAATCACTTGATCATTGTCTTTTCTACGGGCCTCCGGGACTTGGTAAGACCACACTGGCCGGTATCATTGCCAATGAAATGGACTCCAAATGTGTGATCACTTCGGGCCCCGCGATAGAAACGCCCGGTGATATAGTTGCCATACTTTCCAAACTGCAGAAAGGTGACGTACTGTTTATCGATGAGATACACCGGCTTAACCGTCAGGTCGAAGAGACCATGTATTCCGCAATGGAGGATTATGCGGTCGATGTCATATATTCAAAGGGTGAATCGGTTGTCAGCAGACGGATCTCTCTACCCAGATTTACCCTGATCGGAGCAACTACCAGAGCGGGACTTCTGACTGCACCGTTAAGAGACCGTTTCGGTATGATACAGAGGCTTGAATATTACACGGTCGATGAACTTAAGGCTATCATTCATAATTCGGCTCATATACTTGAGGTTGAGATAGATGATGCCGGAGAAACGGAGATAGCCAGACGAAGCCGCGGTACTCCCAGACTTGCCAACCGTATGCTCAAGCGTGTCAGGGATTTTGCCCAGGTAAGATATAACGGTGTGATCACCGGCGATGTTGCCCGCACCAGTCTCGATCTGCTTGACGTGGATGCGCTCGGATTGGACGGTGTTGATCGTAATATGCTCAATACCATTATTCATAAGTTTTCAGGCGGCCCGGTTGGCCTGGATACGCTTTCCGCCGCTTTGGGTGAGGACCCCGGTACTCTTGAGGATGTTATCGAACCTTATCTGATCATGCAGGGATTCATCAACAGGACACCCCGTGGACGCGTATGCACGGAGCATGCCTACAGACATCTCGGACTCGAATTGCCCGATTGATATCCATGCTTTCTTTTGATATACTTATTTAGCGATATTTGTAGTATTTTCGGAGGTTATGATGGCTGTTAAAACAGATACCGAGGTTATTATCGGCGGTAAGGTATTTACGCTGAGCGGATATGAGAGTGAAGAGTATCTTCAGAAGGTTGCCGCATATCTGAATAACAAGATATCGGAATATGCTGACGATGAAAGTTTCAAGCGGCTGCCGCTTGATACCCAGTCTGTGCTCATACAGTTGAATATAGCCGATGATTATTTCAAAGCGCGTAAGCAGATAGAACTTCTCGAAGAAGATATCGCCAACCGTGATAAAGAACTGTATGATCTGAAACATGAACTTATAGCCACCCAGATCAAAATGGAGAATACGGAACGTAATCTCAAGAAAGCCAATGGCGGCCCGGTCTCTTAATGAAATACGAATTACTGGCTCCAGCAGGTGATCCGGAGTGTTTTGAGGCAGCCATCAATGCCGGCGCCGACGCCGTATATGCAGGAGCGGAACGATTCTCAGCCAGAGCCTATGCCGGCAATCTGACTTCAGATGATCTCATAAGCGGTATACGTAAGGCACATCTTCATAATGTGTCCGTATATCTGACGCTGAATACCCTGATCAATACAAATGAATACGAAGAAGCCTACGATCTCGTCAGACCTTTGTATGAATCCGGCCTGGACGGTATTATTGTGCAGGATCTGGGGCTTATAAGCATGCTTCGCGATTCGTTTCCCGGTCTTAAACTGCATGCATCGACCCAGATGAGCATAATGAACTCATATGGTGCATGTCTTATGCGTGATCAGGGCTTTACACGGATCGTGCCCGCCAGAGAACTTACTTTGCCGGAAATCTCCCATATTAAAGAGGAATCCGGCCTCGAGATCGAGTGCTTCATACACGGTGCAATGTGTTATTCATATTCAGGTCTGTGCCTGATGAGTTCCATGATCGGAGGCAGGAGCGGTAACAGAGGCAGATGTGCGGGGACCTGCAGACTTCCTTTTGATGTAATATGCAACGGTAAACCGGTCGATGCTGACCGCGCCCGGGGTGAATCATATCCTCTGAGCATGAAAGACATGTGTACTCTGGATATACTCCCGCAGCTCATGGATGCGGGTATTGATTCGTTCAAGATAGAAGGCAGGATGAAGAGTCCCGAATATGTGGCAGGTGTTACAGCAATGTATCGCAAATACATGGATATGTATCTGGAACATCCCGGTAAATACAGGATCAGTGAAGAAGACAGGAGGCACCTGAACTCACTCTATATCCGTACCGATATTTCTTCAGGCTATTATACCGGTACTAAAGGCAAAGACCTGATCACACTTGATTCTCCGGGATATAACGGCAATGACGAGGAGCATGTCAGGTATCTGCATGATACGTATGTGCACGACTGTGACAGGCCTGACGCAGGGATTAGTGCATATATTCATGCCGGTGAATCTGCCGTGATCACCGCCGCCTGCGGATATACGACTGTATCTGTCACGGGTGATATAGCAGAGAGTGCGCAAAAAGCGCCATTAAAAGAAGATGATGTAAGATTCCGTCTGATGAGATCCGGAGAGAGCGGATTCAATGTGACAGAAACGGACATAGACCTCGGACAGGAATCTTTTATGACGGTATCTGCCATAAACGGCCTCAGAAGACAGGTTTTGAACGTACTTGCGGACAGAGTCATAGAGGATAACGGATATGCATCACATCGTAAGGCAGGTTCGTTTACCGGGATCAGTCATACACATACTGAATATCATTCACGTCATTCATCTTTAGACGTACTTGTAACGACTCGCGGCCAGCTGGATGCGGTCATGTCGGCCATGAACTCGGGGGCGGTATTCGGACGCCTGTATATTGATTACAGGCTTGTCCCGGTCCTTAACAGCGATACACGTGTATATGAAAGTATTAAGACCGGTATACAGGAGGTATTCCTGTCCCTGCCTTCAGTGATGCGCGACCGTATAATCAGGGGCAGCGGATATGATGATCACGGCGAGGCACACAGGCTGTATGATGAGATCGGGCAAACCGTAAACGATACTTCGCTCATTAAAGGAATACTGGTACATAATATTGATGAACTCGGATATGCCATCGACAGATTTCCCGATAAGGATATCGTTACTGATGCCCACGTCTATGCTCATAATCCTTATGCCGCCGTATATCTTAAGTCTTTACCGAATGTTACGGGCTATACCTGCCCCTACGAAATCAACCGTAAAGGGCTTTTTGTATCACAGACCGATACAGAGTCAACGCTGATCGTTTACGGATATATTCCGATGATGATATCCGCAGGCTGTGTATACAGGACATATGACAGATGCAGGTATGATCGGACCACTGATGCGTTTTCAGATACAGATGCATCTTATATGATGCTCAGAGACAGAAAGGGAATGCTTTTCCCTGTAGTGACCGATTGCAGGATATGTGCCAATAAGATCTATAACGAGAGGCCTCTGTGCCTTTATGATACGGTCAAAAAAGAGACAGACTCCGACGGAAGACATATTTCCGACAGATACCGTATAGATCTGACCATAGAGGATCATGATGATTCTCTGAAGATCCTGAAGGGTTTTGTACGTATGGACAGGGAATCCGATGAGTTGTTTGCCGGTATGCCCACTACGACCGGCCATATGAAACGCGGAGCAATGTGATGAACAGTTATCTCGAGATTTATATAACCGGACTGTCGGGATACTTTTTAGGCATATTCTATGTTCTTTATGTGATACTGGGATGCGTTATCCTTTTCAGGGACGACGAATACTATAATAATGATCCGATGTATACATTACAGAACATATGTATGTTCCTGTTTCATTTTACGGCGTTTCTGTGTCTGTGCTTTAAGTCCGGAGACATGAAGCTGATGGGGTTCTATGTGGCATGCCAGCTTCTTATGATAGGTATCATTGTAGTGGGTAAGATCCTTTATCCGTATTCGGACAGGCTTTTTACCAATAACATGTGCATGCTCATGACTACCGGATTCATAATACTGACCAGGCTTAATTACAATAAAGCCCTTAAGCAGTTTTTTATAGTATCCATATCCATGATGATCAGCATGGGTGTTCCTTTTGTCATCAGACGGTTTAAATTCCTGCATACTTTCAAATGGATCTATGCATCCATAGGAATAGCTGCACTCGGTATAGTCCTGATAGCCGGAACAGTCACATACGGTGCCAATATCTCATACACTTTGCGCGGGATCACGTTCCAGCCGTCAGAGATCATTAAGATAGTATTTGTTTTCTTTGTTGCTTCGGGCTTCGTGAGGGCCAGAAGCATGTCCGAAGTGATCGTCACCAGTTCCATGGCTCTGGTCCATGTCCTTATACTGGTCCTCAGTAAGGACCTCGGAAGTGCATTGATCTTTGCCTTTATATATGTGGTCATGGTTTTTGTCGCAACCGGCAATTTCCTGTATGTGGCAGGTGCCGCTGTGCTCGGCGGAGCGGGAACTCTTATGGCTTACAGGATGTTTACGCATGTTCAGGAGAGGATAGATGCGTGGATAGATCCCTGGATCACCATAGATAATTCCGGATATCAGATCACACAGTCTCTCTTTGCACTCAGTTCCGGATCCACCTGGGGCGTAGGTCTTATGAACGGTAATCCGGGAGCCATTCCTTTTGTAGAAGATGATTTTGTTTTTTCGGCGATCGTTGAAGAAATGGGTTTTGTGGTAGGAATATCACTCCTGGCTGTATGTCTGATCAGTTTTATCAGAGCGCTGAAGATGGGGGCGGGGCTCAGATCCATGTTTTACCGCCTGCTGGCAGTAGGCCTGGGCAGCGCATATATCTTTCAGGTATTTCTGACCGTCGGAGGAGGCGTGAAATTCATCCCTCTAACCGGTGTTACACTGCCGTTTGTCAGTTACGGAGGCAGTTCGGTGCTGACAAGTATCATATTGTTTGAAGTTCTCACGGGGGTCAGTCTCATAGCACAGGATGAGAGGGATTTCTATGAGAGAGAAAACGCACGATACGATGCAGACTACGATGAAGACTACGATGAAGAAGACTACGAAGAATAAAACCGGACAGAATAAAGATCGTTCCGAATCGCTTAAGGCACAGAAGCACATGAAGCATTCCACGTCGGCGATCATGTATTCGGGCATTGCTATATGCCTTTTATTTGCATGCATGTGTGTATATATGGTCCGTTATGCTTCCACGCATGAAATAGAAATGTTCGACAACAGTTATAATTCGTATGCCATTCGTCTGTCCAAAGAATATCTGCGCGGGTCGATATATTCATCCGACGGAGAAGTGCTGGCATATTCGGAAGCGGAAGGAAACGATGCCGCCACGCAGAAACGTGTATATCCGTACGGTAATATGTTTGCTCATTCCATCGGTTATTCATCCCACGGACGTATGGGGGTTGAGAGCGAAGCCAATTATTATCTGCTTAATTATCATTCCGGCCTTTCAAATAAAGCCCAGGCTGAAGCCGATTCCGAACTTGTCACCGCAGACAGCGTATATACGACACTGGATACAGGCCTTCAACAGGTTGCTTTTGACTCATTGGGCGTATATAAGGGTGCGGTGATCATTACGGATATTCGTACCGGACGAATACTTGCCATGGTATCCAAGCCTGATTTTGATCCCAATCAGATAGATGTCATATGGAACGATATGATGACCGATAAATCCAATACGAGTCTCTTAAACCGCGTAACACAGGGACAATATCCTCCGGGATCCACTTTTAAGATCATTACCACCCTGGAATATCTCAGGGAAAATGATAATTCATATAACGGATATCATTTTAACTGTAACGGTTCTTTCACTTATGACGGCAACACCATCAGATGTTATCATGGTTCGGTCCACGGTGCACTTGATTTTGCGACTGCATTTGCCAAAAGCTGTAATTCCGCTTTTGCAAATATAGGTGTCGGGCTGGACAGGCGAAGTTTTATGAATACTCTTGAGGATCTTATGTTTGAAAAGGAACTTCCCTATGATCTGCCTGCATCGGTATCCCATACGCAGGTCAGCGAATCCGTTGATACGCATAATCTTATGCAGGCCAGTATAGGTCAGGGGCAGGATTCGATATCTCCGCTGCATCTGAATATGATCACCTGTGCGATAGCGAACGGCGGAGAACTCATGAAACCTCATCTGATAGACAGAGTTGAATCCGTATCGGGAACCGCGGTGAAGAATTTTCAGGCCGAGTCAGCCGGCAGGCTGATGACCAGAGATGAAAGCACTGCATTAACGGAACTCATGACGGGAGTTGTAGAGCGGGGTACCGGTACGAGACTTAAAAGCGATGCATACACCGCTGCGGGGAAAACGGGATCTGCCGAATTCTCAAGTCTCAGCAAGGGAGACTCCCATGCATGGTTTACCGGCTTCGCGCCCGTGGAAGAACCCGAGATCGCGGTTACGATCATCATAGAAGGAGCAGGCAGCGGCGGAGAGTATGCCGTTCCCATTGCGAAGCGTATGTTTGACAGGTATTTCTTACAATAAGAGTCCGGAAGAACTGTCAGAAAAGGGCATAGATCACTACTTCAGGCGGAAGAGTAGTCATATCTATCAGGTTGCCGTTAATTTCTTTGACCATGGGCCTCGAGATATTGACAGGATTGATGAGGATGACTTCTCCTTCGGTTCCGTCGGAAAGCTTTGCATGCAGTCCCAATTGAGACTTTCCTATATTGAAGAGAATGGAATTAAGCTTGAATTTATTGTATTTTGCACTGTCCTTCTCGAAATTCGAAATGATCTCGAAAGTATTCAGCGGATATCTGTATGTCTTAGGCGCGGACATGGCTTCATACGCATCTACTATCGCACAGTATTGTGCATATTCATCTATCTGACCTACATTGAGCTTGTTGGGATAACCCGATCCGTCACCTTTTTCATGATGCTGGAGTGCGGAGAGAGCGATAGGCCCGCCCATACCTACTTCGGTGAGCAGATCATAACCGAGAGTGGTGTGTGTCTTCATCTGCTCGAATTCTTCATCGGTCAGCTTGGCAGCTTTGTAAAAAAGATCACCGGGTAACAGGAGTTTACCTATGTCATAGAGAAAACCGCACTGTATGAGCTTGAAGGTCTCTTCCTTGGTCATTCCCTGCCATGAGGCAAAAACGGAAGCGATAAGACCGCAGTTAAGCTGATGCTCGTAGAGCATATTCTCCATATCGGGAGTGATGTTCCTGAGATAATCCAATAAGACATCGCCGTTTTTGGCCTGGGATGTGAGCTTGACGTATATGCCCATAAGCTGGTTTAAGTCTGGAGCGATCCTGACCTTGACCACGCTGTCGATTATGGCTCTGAAATGCGGAAGACATTCATAATATACACGTGCAAACTGCTTGTAATCCTCGCTTAACTTGACCCTTTCGGTATGCGTTTCAGCAAAATCAATGGCCTCCATGATAGTAACGGCCATGATATTGTGTCGGGTCAGTCTGGCAATAGCTTTGGGATCGAGTTTAGTACCGGCAGAATACAGTTTTTCTCCGTGATATGAATAGACATCTTCGCCCAGCATGTCGCCGGGTTTAAGGGTTATACGGGCAACGGTTTTCACTGATTTAACCTCGCGTAGACTTGCAGTCATGTAATCCCGAAGATTCCTTTACTGCAGATAAAATAAGTATATAAAGTTTCACACAAATAAGTCAAGGTATGTTACATTTAAAGGTAGATAATCAGCAGGGTGTGCGATGAAAATAGCAAAAAATGCGTATGTTTCACAGAAAATCAGACACAAGACCGTAACGGTAGCCAAATTCCGAGTAAACAAGCTTGTTCCGGGAGTTTTTATCATACGTGAAGCCGATGACCCGGACCAGCTCGAGATCATCAGAGCCGATTTCTTTAAGCAGCCCGGATTACGCAGGCCTGATGATAAACCGATACTGGCATTTGCGGCCGGATATGACGATGCGGTTGATATAATCACCAATATCACGCGGGAGGCTGTGGATAAATACGGATATCCCGATCTGAAAAAATACGTATACAGCGAGTATTATGGCAGCGTTACCTATAATTCTTAATATACTGAAAATTACGGGGATCGTTCTTGCTTCGATCCTTGGTTTTGTACTAATACTGTTGATACTGGTCCTGTTCGTACCGGTCAGATACAAAGTAAAGTTTACAAGAACGGGTGTTGAAGGAGATGAGCCTGTGATCGCCGGCGGATATGTCAGCTGGCTGCTTCACCTGTTACATGTGTCACTGGCATATCCCGCCGAATATCTTGTGACGGTACGGGTGTTCGGGATTCCGGTCTTCCGTAAGAGTCTAGAGAAAAAAGAGGCAGGTCCTGAGGATACTATAGCCGCAGAAGAAACCGGCACTCCTCCGGCCAGTCAGGCTGAAGAGGAGTTCTTAAGTCAGGAAGATCTCTCCGGCGATGATACGGGAGATAATGTCGAACCGGATGAACCCGGTGATGAGTTCGATGATGAGTCTGATGAAGGAACTGACGAGGTGGATGACGAAGGATCAAAAGAGTCAATATTTAGTAGGATAAGAGGATCCATTCACAATATACAGTGTACAATAGAGAGCTTTTGTAGTAAAATTAAAGAGATTGCGAACAACGTACACTATTATCATAATCTGCTGACGAGCGAACTCTTTGAACGTACTTTTGCCAGGTGCAAAAAAAAGGTGATCCGTCTTCTTAAAAGTATTCTCCCCAGAAAGGGGGATATACGTCTGGAGATGGGTTTTGACGATCCGTATACTACCGGAGAAGTCCTGGCTATAGCCGGTATACTGTATCCGGTCATCGGAGAGTATGTCCATATATACGGAAACTTTGATGAATCCGTCATTCGCGGCGGCGGTTATGTCAAAGGCAGAATATATCTGATCATGGTTGTTATGCTCGGTCTTTATTATCTGACCGACCGGGACCTGAAGAAGACGATCAGACTGTTTAAGAAAGAACCTGTTAAAAAGAAGAATCACAGATCAGGAAGGAGATCAAATGGCAGAGACCAATAATTTCAACGGTGTTATCGATTCATTGATGAAAGGTATGAATACCGTACTCGCCACCAAGACTGTAGTAGGTGAAGCCACCAAAGTAGGAGATACGATCATACTTCCTCTGGTTGATGTGTCGTTCGGAGTAGGAGCCGGAGCCAATTCCGCAGAGCGCAAGAACGGAGCCGGAGGCGGTTTCGCAGAGCCCCAGTGCTGTCCTTGTGATCCAGAACGGTTCGACCAAGCTCGTGAATGTCAAGAATCAGGATGCAGTCACCAAGATCCTTGATATGATACCCGATCTGGTAGATAAGTTTACCAAACCCAAGGATATGATATCCGATAACGATGCCCTTGATATCGCGTTTCCCGAAAATGAGGAATGAGAATGACTGATAATACCGCCAAGATCACAGGCGAAGATCTGCGCTCGATACTGGATGAATTCGATGCTCAGATCGAGCAGGACATGCAGGAGATCTGTAGCTTCGCCGAGGCCTCAGATACCGAATCTGAAGCCGAGGCAGAGCTTGATTTTGAAACCGATGAGATATCCGAGGACGACTATGTAGAGGATGAAGCTGAGGTTGAAATTGATGCTGAAGTAGAGATAGAAGCAGAGACTATGTCCGAAGCTGAAGTTGAAGTTGAGACTGAACATGAATCCGAGTCCGAAGAAGATATCGAAGATGAAGCAGACTACGAAGTCGACGAAGATGCTGAGTACAAAAAGTATCTCTTTGAAGAAAACATCCGCATAAAAGAAGTAGAGCGTCATCTCGAGGAAGAAAAGGAACGTCTCGAAGCCTATGAGAAGGAGCTGGATAAAAAAGCTCAGGAAGTAGAATCCATGAGCGATAAATTCAGCCGTGAGAGAGCTCAGTTCCGCGATGAGATGAACGTTCTCACCGGTCAGGTTACCAGAGAGCGTCAGCGTCTTAAAAAAGATGAACAGTTCTTTGATCAGAAGATGGACATCTTAAAGGCCGGTTTCGCAGATCTGGATAAAGCCAAAAAGGAACTTGAAGCAGAACGCGCCAGAAGTCAGGCGCAGGCTTCCAAGTATTATGTGGATGACGACGGACCTGCATATAATAATCCGATCGTCAGAACATTGTTCAGTGGCATCACTAATCCGTTGATGCTTAAGAAACGATATAAAGACCTCGTTAAGATTTATCATCCGGACAATCTGGCCGGAGATCATAATCTTTTCAAAGCGATCACGATCGAATACGAGAGACTGCAGAACCAGATTGGCAACGAAGGTATCGGTTGAGATTCATACAGGTGCATTTGAGAATTAATTATGTACGCGCTTAGGATACTCTTCATTTTCTTATGCCTCGGGTC
>CAJOID010000043.1:22179-23741 GCA_905234595.1 uncultured Lachnospiraceae bacterium
GATGCGCTGTGTATTGTGCTCGTAGCGGTTCGTAATGCCAAAGAAGCTTCCAAAATTCTGTTACCGTATTACATCGTCCATGCCTGGCTTCTCTTTGGCATACTTCTGATGGTCATATATATTGACCGTTTCAGGCGTTTCATCGTTCCCGTCATTATATCAGCCATATTCTGTCTGTATCAGACATATCTGGTCATCACTCAGTACAGAGGAGCCAGAGTATTCACTTTTCAAAAAAGAATATACTTCCGTAAGGCATGGTGGATCGCTACAGATTCCAAGAACACAGGATTACTTAACAGTTTCCGTTCATACAGAATAGCGGGGTATATTTCGCTTACTCTGATCTTCATTCTTCTGTTTGTATGCGTATACTACTCACATAAGATATTCAGGATGAAATACATTTCACATATCCTGATCATGATCGGTTATACCGTGCTTGATTTTATGACCGTTCACTACCAGTTTCCTGTATGGATACCCTGTATCGTATATAATCTGGTTGCTGTTCTTTGCCTGTATTACACCGGCATATATGCTAACAGCAGGCTGAGAGAGTGGTCTTTAGATAGCTTTGCCAACGATATGTCCGATGGATTGATCCTCTATGACAGATACGATGATCTGATCCATCTCAATGATATGATCCATACCACACTGGAGGAGGCTCTGGTACTTGAGTTCAAGGACAGGAACAAGCTGGACGGCTGGATAGCCGAGACAGAGGATCCGGATAATGAGAATGTCAATAAATACATTAACAATGACAAAGTTTACTATTTCAAGGTAACCATCAGAAATCTGGGCGGCGATAACTCCCGTATAGGTACGCTGTATATACTGCACGATACGACAGATTCGATGAAGACGATCATCGCGATGAAGGAAGCCAATGACGAGCTGGAGCGCGCCAGCCGTATGAAGTCCGACTTCCTGGCTAATATGAGCCATGAGATCCGTACTCCTATGAATGCAGTCATAGGTATGGCTGAGATCGCGATGAGAGAGAAAAATCCCGCACAGATTACTGATTATCTGCTCCAGATTCAGAGTTCGGGCCGCAATCTGCTCAATATCATCAACGATATCCTTGACTACTCTAAGATTGAATCAGGCAAGATGGAGATCATAGAGGATGAATATGATACTATGGTAGAACTTGAGGATATTGCAAATGTATTGGCTACAAGAATAGGCAATAAGCCTCTGGAACTGTTCGTATTTGTAAATGGTATGCTTCCCCGCAGGCTTTATGCGGATTCGATGCGTATACGTCAGGTACTGATCAACCTGGCTAATAATGCTATTAAATTCACTAACGAGGGAATGGTTAAGATCGTCATAACCGGTGAACACCTAAAAGACGACATTGAAAAAGTTACATTCCATGTTATCGATACAGGTATAGGCATACGTGAGGAAGACTTAAAGAAGCTCTTTGTAAGCTTCCAGCAGGTAGATTCCAGACGTAACAGATCAGCAGAGGGTACCGGTCTGGGGCTTGCCATTTCTCAGAAGCTGGTTGAAGCTATGCATGGCGAGATAGGAGTTACCAGTGA
>CAJOID010000044.1 GCA_905234595.1 uncultured Lachnospiraceae bacterium
GACTCAGTTTGATGACTGGCAGGAGGTACTTTCTCATTATTCTGAAAGCTCTTATGAGCAGTATCGCCTAGATGAGCATATCTACGCGATACCCGAGACACAGACATTCAATGTTATGTTCTATCGTAAGGACGTTCTCGAGGAGCTTGAGCTCGAAGTGCCCAATACATGGCAGGATCTGATAGAAGAGCTGCCCACTATCCAGGGTAATAACCTGTCGGTCGGCATACCTACCGCAGCCGGCAGCTCCACAACAGCTACCAGTTCGACCGCGATCATGTCCAACGTACCCGACCTGTCGCTGTATTTCTCGCTGCTGTTCCAGTATGGTGGAGATATGTACAACGAAGCAGGTACCAAGACCACGGTCGATACGGAGCAGGGTATCAAGGCATTTGATGATTATGTGAGATACTTCAATGATTACGGCATACCTACGGTATATGATTTCGTCAGCCGTTTCAGGTCCGGTGAGATGCCGATAGGCATAGCTCCGTACTCCACATACAATACGCTGATGGTTTCCGCACCCGAGATCAGAGGCCTCTGGGACTTCACGGTCATCCCCGGTACTCCCAGAACCGACGCGAGCGGAAATGAGTATATAGACAGGTCCGATTTCATCACCGGTTCCGCTACGATGATGATCACTACTGAGGATCCCGAGCTTAAGCAGAAGTCATGGGAGTTCATGAAGTGGTGGGCGCAGCCCGATACTCAGGTCAGATTCGGACGTGAGATAGAGGCGCTGCTCGGTTCCAGTGCGAGATATGCTACCGCGAACAGAGATGCCTTCTCCAATCTGTCCTGGAGCGTGGAGGATATTGAAGTCCTGAATGAACAGTGGGATCAGACCCGGGGTATCAGAGAGGTTCCCGGCGGATACTTCACCGGCCGTCATATCTCAAATGCGATACGTAAAGTCATCAATGAAAAGGATGATTCACGTGAGACGATCATAGACTACTCGATCAAGATCGACGAAGAGATTGAGAAGAAACGCAAAGAGTTCGGTATGCCCGTAGAGTGAACGGGGGAGATTTTACATGAAAGAGTACATCAGTAAATATTTTGCGCTTCGCAAGCACGATGCGCAGGTTGCCTGGAAAAAGGCCAAGAGCAAGAAGATGTGTTATCTGTTCCTGGCTCCTTATGCGATCCTGTTCGCCATGTTTTTCGTGTTCCCTGTGGTAGCATCTATCTATTACAGCTTCACGTATTACAACATCCTGGAAGCGCCGAGATTTATCGGTCTGCAGAATTATATCAGCCTGATCCTTGAGGATGATATCTTCCTGCTCGGTGTCAAGAATACGTTTATGATAGCCATCATCACCGGGCCTCTCGGATATATCATGTCATTCCTTTTTGCGTGGCTGATAAACGAACTTCCCAGGTGGGTGCGTTCCGTAGCGGTCATCGTATTCTATGCTCCGTCCATAGCCGGTAACTGCTATGTAATATTCTCGGTATTCTTCAGAGGTGATGCATACGGATATGTAAATGCCGCTCTTATGAATATGGGCATCATAGATACGCCGAAACTGTGGCTGATTGATCCCAAATACATGCTTCCCATATGTATGCTCGTCATCCTGTGGATGAGTCTCGGTACCGGATTCCTGTCATTCGTTGCAGGTCTTCAGGGTGTTGACAAGTCCCAGTTTGAAGCAGGATACATGGACGGTGTCAAGAACCGCTGGCAGGAGTTGTGGTACATCACTCTGCCGAACATGAAGCCCATGCTGATGTTCGGTGCCGTTATATCCATAACTCAGGCTTTCGGTGTGTGTGATGTCACGATGGCACTGTGTGGTTATCCGAGTACGGACTATGCCGCAAGAACCATAGTCACCCACCTGTTTGACTACGGTTTTTCGAGATTCGAGATGGGATATGCGTGCGCGATCGCGACGATACTGTTCCTGATGATGATCTTATGTAATAAAGCTATCCAGAGTTTGCTTAGGAGAGTAGGAACCTGATATGAGCAAGAAGAAAAAAGAGATCGTTGAGAAGCCTTACAAGAAGCCTCTCATCAAAAAGAGAAAGCCCAACCGTTCCATAGCCGGAGATATAGCATTATATCTGTTCCTGGTTCTGGTCGCACTGGTAATGGTCTTCCCTATAGTATATGCGGTCAGCAGTGCACTTAAACCGCTCGATGAGCTGTTCAAGTTCCCTCCGCGCGTATTCGCACAGCATCCGACTCTTGATAACTTCTCGGATCTGTTCGTTACGATGGGTAAATCATGGGTTTCGTTCTCCAGATATCTGTTCAATACAGTATTCATTACATTTGTCGGTACCGCGGGCCATCTGATCATCGCCTCGATGGGAGCTTTTGTGCTTGCAAAGTATGATTTCCCCGGCAATCAGGTATTTTTCAAGATCGTAACCGTGGCAATGATGTTTACCGGATATGTAACACAGATACCCAACTACCTGATACTGAACAAACTCGGATGGATCGATACATACTGGGCTATCATAATTCCCGCGTTTGCGTCTCCGATGGGACTGTTCCTGATGAAACAGTTCATGGAGGGACTTCCGACATCGCTTATAGAGGCAGCCCATATCGACGGTGCCAGCGAATGGAAGGTGTTTTCGGGCATAGTTATGCCGAATGTTAAACCCGCCTGGATGACTCTGATCATTTTCTCCGTACAGGCATTATGGAACAACAAGGCATCAACATATATTTATTCGGAAGAGAGAAAGACACTTGTATATGCTCTCCAGCAGATCCAGGGCGGCGGTATCGCCAGGACCGGACAGGGAGCTGCCGTACTTGTCGTAGTTATGATAGTTCCTATCATTATATTCATCTTCTCTGAGAGCCAGATACTTGAAACCATGGCTAGTTCGGGACTGAAAGACTAAGGGGCATGAGTATGAAGAAGATTGCAAGATTCATAAGCATAGCATTGCTTGGTATTGTCGTTGCCGTGGGGATCACTCCGCTTACGGCACTTGCGGACGGTTCCACCGGAGATACCAGTTATACCTATAATCTGGATTATTGGGGAGATGTTCAGGATTCCCCCGATTTCTATACGGTAAGCAAAGTGTTTACCTCATCGGAACTGGGACTTGACGTCAAGATGAAGGCACCTGAAGGCCTGTTCTCATACGGAGACTCGCTCTATGTATGTGATACGGGTAACAACAGGATCATAGAGCTTAAGAGGGTTACTGCGGAGAAGTTCGATGTTGTCCGCATCATTGACAGTTTTAAGGGAGATTCCAATACTACATTTAATGCTCCGTCCGATATCGCCATCTCGGAAGAGGGCAACTTCTTTATAGCCGATCGTGGCAACGGACGTATCCTCAAGCTCGACCCGGATTTTAATTTGATACTTAAGTTTGATAAGCCCGTTGACAATACGCTGGATCCTTCGATCACTTTCCAACCCAATAAGATCGTTATCGATACCGCGGAGAGAGTATATTGTATCGCTACAGGTATCAACAAGGGTCTTATCAAATATGAACCAGACGGCACTTTCTCCGGATTCGTGGGAGCCACCAAGGTTACTTATGATTTTCTGGACTATATATGGAAGAAGTTTGCCACACAGGCACAGCGTGCGCAGATGGAGAACTTCGTACCTACCGAGTATGACAACGTATATATGGATCATGAGGGATTCGTATATGCATGTACCGGAGCCGTTACCAGAGAGGATCTGCGCGCCGAGAAGGCCGATGCCGTACGTAAGATCAACCTGATGGGTAACGATATCCTTGTCAGAAACGGAGAGTGGCCTATATACGGTGATATCCATATGGGCAGCGGCGGCGGATATGAAGGTCCGTCATACTTCTCGGATGTGACTGTATTCACCAATGATATATTTGTGTGTCTGGACAGAAACAGAGGCAGATGCTTCGGATATGACGATCAGGGTCACATGGTGTTTGCTTTCGGCGGCAACGGTAATATGGACGGTTATTTCAGACGCCCCGTAGCTATCGAGCATTATAACCACGATCTGTATGTGCTGGATACGCTGGACTGCGCCATTACGGTCTTTGTTCCTACCGAATTCGGAACTCTGGTATATGATGCGATAGACAAGTTCGATCAGGGCGATTACACCGCATCGGGTGAGTCCTGGGAGCGTGTAATGCAGCTGAACGGCAATTACGATCTGGCATATATCGGTATCGGCAGAAGCTATCTGCGTCAGGAGAGATATAAGGAAGCTATGGATTATTTCGAAGTCAAGTATGATGACGAGAACTATTCCAAGGCATTCAAACAATACCGTAAGGAATGGGTTGAAGAGCATATAGCTGTCATCGTTATCGTTTTGCTCGCCATTTTCCTGATACCCATGGGTATAGGCAAAGTCAGATCGATCAAGCATGAGATAGATACCGCAGATATATTCAATACCTGAGTTTAAAGGAGCTGTTATGGTTTCATCATTAACCAAAAAGGAAACATGGTCAGAATACTTAAGATCCCTTAAGTTTGCGTTTTATTGCATGACGCATCCCGTGGACGGATTCTGGGATCTGACACATGAGCACAGAGGAACATACGCTGCAGCGAATACCATACTGATCGCCACACTGGTCGTCAGACTGGCGAAACTCAGGTTCACCAGCTTCCTGTTCCTGCAGGTATACTGGGAGGAATTGAACATATTCCTCTATCTGGCCAGTGTTCTTTTCCCGTTGGCACTGTGGGTTGTGGGTAACTGGGCGCTGACGACTCTGTTTGACGGCAAGGGTAAGCTCGGACAGGTTTATATGGCTACGTGCTACGGCCTGATACCTTATCCGGTCATTCAGTTTCCGCTGATGCTCTTAAGTAATGTGGTCACTGTGGAAGAAGGACAGTTCTACAGCGTTCTCAGTGCTCTGTCACTGGTGTATGCAGCCATACTCATCGTATCGGCCATGGGACAGATCCACGAGTTCTCTGCCGGCAAGAACCTGCTGTTTACCGTCGCTTCACTATTTGCAATGCTGGTTCAGGTATTTATTCTTACGATATTCTTCAGTATGATATCGCAGGGGGTTTTGTATTTCATATCTCTGGTAAGAGAGTTCTTATTCAGACTATAAAACGATTTCGGGAGCTCACATGAGAAGAGAGAAAAGTCAGGAATTAATAACAGAGCGCAACAATAAGATCAAAGACACGTTAAAAAGTCTGATCTTTCCTTCGGTTCTGGCGCTCATCATCTTCGGGCTGATAGCATTCGTCATTAACTATCAGAATATTGAGAAGCCTGAAGAGATCATAGAAGTGCGTGCTTTCGGCGGTGATGATAAGCCCATTGTCATGGAGAATGATGAGCTTAAGTTCACCATGGATCCGCTGACCACCCAGTTCACCGTAGAAGTCAAGGAATCCGGCAAGGTATGGCGTTCCAATCCTGAAGGAGCCGAAGATGATTCCGCAGCACTTCCCGAGGAAAAGAACAAGCTTCAGTCGCCGCTCCTCATGTCATATGCCGTTGAGACCGGTCTGGAGACTTCGCTGAACTGCTTCGATATGAGTATAGCCAACGGTATATATGAGATCGAACAGATCGACGACACGACCATCAGGGTTGATTATTCCCTCGGTAATGTGGAGAAAGAATATGTCATCCCTACGGTCATGACAAAGGAAAGCTATGAGAAGTGGACTTCCCAGATGGAAGGAAACGATGCCAATACCGTATCTCAGTATTATAAGAAGTACGATATCAACAAGCTTTCTCCCAAAGATGATAAAGATGAGCTCCTGGCAAACTATCCCGAGCTTGCCAATCAGAGGCTATACATCCTGCGAAGCTCTACCAAGGAACCTGTACGTAAGAAACTGCAGGGCATATTTGAAGAAGCGGGATATACCTATGAAGATTTTACCGCGGACAAGGAACTTGACCTGTCTGTTAAGTCATCCGACAAGCCGATCTTTGACATAAGCATGATATACAGGCTTGACGGCGGCGATATGACTGTGGAGATTCCTTTCTCCGATATGCACTACAGAAGCGATTATCCGATCTATACGCTGACTCCGCTCCCGTATTTCGGTGCAGGCGGACCTGATGATACCGGTTATATGGTAGTGCCCGAGGGCGGCGGATCTCTCATCAATTTCAACAACGGCAAGACTTCCCAGAATACATACTATGCAAATGTATACGGATGGGATATGGCTCTGTCACGTGATGCCGTCGTGCATAATACCAGAACATATTATGCGGTATACGGTGTAGCCGATCAGGACGATTCATTTATCTGTATTCTCGAGGATGGCAGGACTTACGCAGCGATACAGGCTGATGTGGCAGGCAAGACCCACTCGTATAATTTCGTAAACGCCATATACTCCATATGTCAGAGAGAGCAGTATGATGTCGGCGATATAGCGAATTCCGATGTCTACAAGTATCTGGATAAACTTCCCGACGAGTCACTCGTTCAGCGATACAGTTTCATATCTTCGGGTGATTACGTGGATATGGCCAAGGACTACAGAGACTATCTGAAAGATAAGTACGGACAGTACCTGAGCATGAATACCGATGCCAATGCGCCTGTTGTTATCGAGGTAGTTGGCGCTGTAGATAAGATCAGGCAGGTAATGGGTGTACCCGTATCCAAGCCTCTGAAACTGACCACTTTTGATGAGGCGGGCGAAATGCTTACCACACTGCACGATGAAGGCCTGAACAATATGTCCGTCAAACTGTCCGGCTGGTGTAACGGCGGAGTTAAGCAGAAGATACTCAAGAAAGTACATATCAATTCCAAACTCGGATCAAAAAAGGATCTGCAGGAACTGGCTGACACGGTAAACGGTATGGGAGCAAATCTCTATCTGAACGGTATCACCCAGTATGCATGGGATTCCGATATTACCGACGGATTCTTCTCATACACCGATGCAGCCAAGTTCATAAGCAAGGAGAGAGTACAGCTCCTTGAGTACAGCCGTACGACATATGCGGAGCGTGACGATCTGGATCCTTACTATCTGCTTCATACTGATATAGCAGGACGTATGTCGGATACTCTTTCCGCTCAGGCTCAGAAGTACGGAGTGGGTGCATCATTTGAAAATGACGGACGTGACCTATCGAGCGATTTCTACCGCAAGAATCCTCACTCCAGAGAGTCTGTCTCCAGACTTCAGGAGGACAGGTTCAAAGGTCTCGATTCGACTAAAGTCATGATCAATATGGGTAATGATTATGCGGTTCCTTATGTTGATGTCGTAACACGTATGGATCTCAGAGGCAGTGAGTATACGATACTGGATGAGTATATTCCTTTCTATCAGCTGGCTCTGCACGGTTATATCGATTATACCGGTGATCCCATCAATATCTGCGGAAACGCACAGGATGAGCTTCTGTATTCTGCCGAATATGGCGCAGGTCTATCTTATACGATCATGAGAGAAAGCGCATTCATCCTGCAGAAGACACTGTATACAGAGTATTACGGTTCGGAATTTGATTCCTGTCATCAGGATATAGTCGATACATATAAGAGATACAATTCGGAACTTGGACATACATTTAACCAGGAGATGGCCGGTCATCAGAAACTGACCGAGACCGTATCCTGTACCGAGTATGATGACGGAACCAAAGTATATGTTAATTACGGATATGAGCCATACAGTGCTGATGGTGTGACCGTTCCCGCCAGAGACTATCTGGTTGTTAGATAAACACGGCAGTTTGGAGGAATATGATGAGGAAAAACGCTAAAAAGCTGGCCGGCCTGCAAAAGAGAAAAGCGATAGCGGGATATCTGTTTATATCCCCGTTTATAATCGGATTTCTCGCATTTATGGTTAAGCCTTTCTTCCAGTCACTCTATATGAGTTTCTGCGATGTGCAGCTCGGTTCTGCGGTATTCGAGCCGATATGGCAGGGACTGGTGAATTATAAGTATTCATTTACGGTCGATCCCGAGTATACGAGACTGCTGGTGGAAGAGATATCCAGAATGGTTATATATTCACTTGCCATCATGGTGTTCAGCTTCTTTGTTGCGCTGATCCTTAATCAGGAGTTTAAGGGCAGAGCGCTCGTCAGAGCCGTTTTCTTCCTGCCTGTCATCCTGTCAAGCGGTGTTATCCTGGGTCTTGAATCGGACAACCAGCTGATGGCTACACTTGCTCAGCAGATAGAAACGACTACATCCAATGTCAGTATCACTGATGCGCTGGAACAGGTCCTGACTACTGCCGGTGTGGGTACCAGAGCTTTTGAGGAAGTATTTGAGATCATCGACAATATATATGATGTAGCCATTGCTTCGGGTATACAGATCATCATTTTCCTGTCCGGACTTCAGACCATATCATCGAGTATGTATGAGGCAGCCGAGATAGAAGGATGTACCAAGTGGGAGAGTCTGTGGAAGATCACATTCCCCATGATCAGTTCACTTTTCCTGGTTAACTGGATCTATACGGTCATCGATTTCTGTATGCGTTCCGATAACGGAGTTATAGAGAAGATACAGAAGGTCATGATCGATCAGATGAATTACGGACTTGCGTCAGCTATGTCCTGGGTATATTTCGTGGTCGTACTTGCCTTTGTAGGAATCACCGCGGGCATCATTTCCAGGGGGGTTTACTACTATGAGTAAAGCAAAAGTAAAGACATTTGATAACTTCTGGGAGAGAAACAGAGCCTCGGGCGGATACCTGCTTAAGAAAAGACTTTTGGGATACGGTCTGAGCTTCGCCAGATTCATACTTCTGTTCGGAATGTGCTTCATGATACTGCAGCCGATCCTGAACAAGATATCAGTCAGCTTCATGACGGAAGCGGACCTGTATAATCCCATTGTTATCAGCATTCCCGAGCATTTCACCACTGATAATTACAAGCTTGCCGCAGAACTCATGAACTACAGGAAGGGTATAGTCAATTCGTTCATCATTTCACTGACTATAGCCATTGTACAGATCCTGGTCTGCACTCTTGTGGGATACGGCTTTGCCAGGTTCGATTTCCCGCTTAAGAAGTTCTGGTTCGTATGTGTTATTCTTGTAATACTGATACCTCCGCAGACGATATCGAGTTCACTGCATCTGCATTTCAAGTTCTTCGATATACTCGGATTGATTAAACTTATCAGAGGTGATACCATAAACCTCAGAGGTTCGATCCTGCCGTATTATCTACTGAGTGCCGGATGTATGGGTCTTAAGAACGGTCTGTATATATATATGATAAGACAGTTCTTCAGAAATATCCCTGCAGACATGGAAGAGGCGGCATACGTTGACGGATGTGGTACGCTTAAGACATTCATACAGATCATGCTTCCCGAGGCCAAGCCGATCATCACTTCCTGTTTCCTGTTTGCATTTGTATGGCAGTGGACTGACGGTTTCTATGCGAGGATGTTCATGAGCGGCACGACTCTCGTCAGCACGTCTCTGTCGAGGATCGTGGATTCGCTGGGTGCTTATATCCAGAGGATCACCGGTGTTAAGACGACCATATCGATAGCATATTCGAACTGTATTCTTGCTACCGGTACTTTGATGATCATATTACCGCTCATCATACTGTATCTGTTTGCTCAGAGACAGTTTGTCGAGAGTATAAGCTCGACCGGTATCAAGATGTGATCCTTCGGGATCGTCACGTTGATATAAGCCGGTTATCCGGTTTATATATATGCGGAACCATAGACCGCGATTCATTTTCATAAGGAGGAGAAAACTATGAAAAAGCCTATGGCAAAGAAGGTCATAGCAGCAGCTACAGCAGCAGCTATGGCTATGAGTGTTACCGCTTGTGGCGGCGCAGCAGAGACTCCTGCAGCTCCCGCAGCTGATGACACCGCAACTGAGGCAGCTGAAACCACTGAAACTGCAGAAGCAGCAACCGAAGAAGCAGCCGAGGAAGAGGAAGAAGAGGTTAGTGCTTACACAGTACTTACCGACGAGAATGGCGATCCCTATGACTTAGGTGGCATGGAAATCGTTATTCGTGACTGGTGGTCACCCGAAGAGCCTGCAGAGCCTGCAAATGATTATGAGGAAGCTCAGCAGGAATGGCGTGAGTGGGCTCAGGAGACATACAACTTCAAAATCAAGCAGGTTGCTATCTCCGATTGGGGTTCAACTCCTCAGGACTTCGTAGATTACGTTACTTCAGGCGGCGATGATGTAAACTATGTCTTCACTCTTCGTGATGACCCGGCTATCACATCTGCTATGGCCAGCGGACTTATGTATGATCTGTCCACACTTGACTGCCTTGACTTCAGCTCTGAGAAGTTCCAGATGAACAAGCTTCATGAGCAGTATGGTAAGGACGGCGCTATCTACGCTATGTATGCAGGCATTTCCGAGCCTCGTACAGGTGTATACTTCAACAAGAGAGTACTTCAGGAAGCAGGTATCAATCCCGAGTCACTGTATGATATGCAGGCAGACGGAACCTGGACATGGGATAAGTTCGATGAACTTATGGGACAGTGCCAGCAGGATACCGATAACGACGGTACCGATGATGTATTCGGTCTTACTCTTAACGAGGGTGTTATGACTACAGCTGCTGTATTCTCTAACGGCGGTTCTTATGTAGGCAAGGACGCTAACGGATACTTCTATAACCTTGAGTCTCCTGAGACCCTTGAAGCTCTTGAGTGGACTGTTGATATGTTCACCAAGTATGATCAGCATGATCCCGAGGGTGCTGAGTGGGATTACTACAAGGAAGAGTTCCTGAACGGCAACGTTGCATTCATGGTTGAGGATGAGTATGCTGGTACTCCCGGCAACTTCCTTGCAGATGTACAGGATGAGCTTGGCTTCGTTATGTTCCCGAAGGGACCTCAGGGCAAGGATTACATCAATGTATGGTCCAACAACCCTGCAGCTATCCCCGGATGCTATGATGCAGACAGAGCTTGGAAGATCGCTTTCGCCTGGAATCTGTACACCGATGATCCCGCAGATTATGAGGGATACAACGGATTCATCTCCAGAGCTATGGACGGAATCTTTGATTCCAGAGCATGTGAGGAGACCATCCCTATGATGTCTGAAGCAAATCATGGTACTATCGCATTCCATGGCATGATCCCTCAGATGGATATAGGACCTCAGCTTATCTGGAATATCGGACCTAATGCCGTTGTTTCCGAGCAGGTTGAAGGTATCGCAGATACCTGGAAGCAGTATATCGACGACGCTAACAAGTAATCCTTTACTTGCCGGCGTACGGACTGCATAAGTAATACGGCGGGCGGTGTAAACTTTTCACCGCCCGCTTTTTCACGGAGTCAATTCAATTGAACTTTTCGATCGATCTGAAGACCAAACTGAATATAGCCATCTGCCTGATCTTATGTCTGTGCTCGCTGAGTGCCTGTGCCGAACAGGAGGAGGAGAATATAGTCGTCATTGATAATGAGGCTGTGGAATCCGCATATGGTCTCATAGCAGTTGACAGAGGCGATGTTGTCCTTACCAAATCGCTTACAGCTACATATACACAGCTGAATGAACAGACCATTTCATTCGATTCGGGCGGAAGACGTGTATCCAAAGTCTATGTGAATCCCGGAGACAGTGTAAAGAAAGGCGACCTGCTCATTGAGCTCACACAGGATAATATCCAGTCACAAATCGATGAACTTGAGTACCGTATTGAGAAGAATGAGCTGCAGCTTGAATATCTGGATGTAGCCGAGACTTTTGAAGAACAGAGCGCTTATAACGGCTTTGTATATAACGATCCCGATATCGATGAGGATGATGTCAAAAAATACCAGAAGAATCAGGATTCCATCACACGCAATTACAGATATAAAAGAGAAGATCTGAATGATGAGCTTGAGTTTGACCGTAAAAAGCTCACCAAACTTAAGAATGAATATAATTCCGGACGTATTGTATCCAATATGGACGGTATAGTATATACGGTTGCCGAAGGTCTGGAAGGTTCCACATCCAAGAAGGATGAGGTCGTCATGACTATAGTTGATAACGCATCAGGACGTTTTGAGACCAGTGAACCTGAGTTTGCCTCCTATTTCCATGAGGGTGAGCCGGTGGAAATGAGGATCGTATACGGATCGGCATCCGGTGATTATGAAGTCGTGCCCATTAATATGTCATCATGGGGAGAAAAGCAGATGTTTGAGGTTTTCTCGGGCCCGGATAACGAAGGAATTGACGTAGGTACGACCGGAACCATCAAGGTGGTGCTCGAGAAGAGGGAAGATGTTCTGAATCTTCCTGTAGGAGCCATATTCCATGCAGACGGCAAGCCGTATGTATATGTTCTGGATGAAAATGATTTCAGACAGATGGTATGGGTTGAGACAGGTCTGACCGGAGATGATCTGGTTGAGATCGTTTCAGGCCTGAACGAAGGCGATAAGGTGGTATATAAGTAGTGCGGCGATCTTTCTTTAAATCAAATATCATATCGGTCGCACTGATCATTTCGATGCTGTGCGGATGCGCATCAGCGGCAAAGCCGGAGGCGGCTCAGGAAGAGACGGCAACCGGTACCGAAACCGCAACGGACGATATCACAGCGGCCGAGGATGAGGAGCTCATCGAGCCCACCGGCAGTGCGCTCAGCTTCGTCAATGCCGAGATACGCGATCTGGCCGTGGTCAGCACATATCAGGGTGTCGTATGTCCGAATACCTACGAATACTCTTATGAGTCCGACCAGCCTTTCGGCAATTATAACTATCTTCCCGGTGATGATGTTGCTGCCGGAGATATGCTTTTCTACGGGACAGCAGAAGGACTGGATGATCAGATAGAAGAGATAAGGGATGAGAACGTATCCCTGCTGGAGTCATACAATGACTATGCGGCCGATTATCATATAGATATAGCCAAGGCCAGAAAGAAAGAATTTGAGGCAGCAAGCGCATATCAGGATATGGCAGCAAATGCCCCCGCGGAGGATTCCCCGTATTATGCGGGATGGGCAAAGGGGGCCATGCCTCTGGAGAATGCATACAAGCAGGCCAAGATGGCCAGAGAAAAGCTCGAAGAGGAATATAAGGAAAGACAGCAGCTCTTTGATCTGGAATATGCATATAACGAGACAAGGATATCGCGTCTGGAAGAGGAAAAGAATGAAGCCGGCGTGACAAGTGCCATTGACGGCGTAGTAGTGGCCGCCAATTACTACTATTCGGGTGATACTGTCCCGATCGGATCCAATATCATAGCTGTGGGTGATACGAATGATATGGAGATCGTCTGCGAGTATGTGAGCAAATCCATAGTCAATAAGGCCGAAGAGATATATGCCATTGTCGGAGGAGACCGGTTTGACGTGGTTTATGAGAACATGGAACCCGAGGAATACCGGAGACTTAAGGCAAAAGAAGATGAAGTATATACAACATTTAAGATAGCCGATCCCGACGGCAGGGTCAGTCTGGGTGAGTATGCCGTGATCGTGGTAGTTGAATCCCGGACCGAAAATGCACTCTGTGTTCCCAAAGGCGCTGTGAGCAAAGATGACAGAGGGAACTTCGTATATCTGTACCGGGACGGTGAAAGCATATATACACCTGTTACGACCGGACAGAGTGACAGCGCATTTACTGAGATCTTAAGCGGCCTCTCCGAAGGTGACCGGGTAGTGTTTGATGTACCTTATGATGTGGGAACAGGGTCAAAGACCATCACGACGGGATCTGTCCATACAGACTTTGATTCCGACGGATATCTGATGTACCCGAATGCAGAATGGATGATGAATCCGGCCAATAACGGCGTATGCTATCTGACCGAGATATGCGTTGCCAGATTTGAGCAGATCACAGCCGGTCAGACGCTGGCTAAGGTTGAGGTGGTATCCGATACCATCGAGACGGAGCGTATTGAACGCAAGATCCGGAGACAGAATGAACGTATAAGCGATCTTAATGAACAGCGTAAAACAACATACAATAAGGATGATCTGGAGACTATAGACAGAGCCATCAGAGACCGTAACAGGACCATAGAGGCATTAAACCGCCAGCTGGAAAAGGCGGGACGCTACTCCGGTGTATTTGAGATCAAAGCACCTTATGACGGCCTTGTGACCGAGGTATCCGATATCAAGGCAGGTGAGATCATAAGCTACAGGCAGAAGATCGTTCAGATCGCCAATGATGACTCCTGCTATATCATAGTGGATGACAAAGGCGGGATGTTCTCATACGGAGATGAAGCAACGGTTACGTTTAAAGCTCCCAACGGAGAGGGCTTTGAAACAGGCGGCATGGTAGTCAGCCTTAATCCGTACGGTCTGTCCAAATCCATGCGTACCGGGTATGCTCTGGTAAAAGTATCTCAGGAGGATATGAGCCGGATGACCGGAGGCGGAGGTTCGGATAACAGTAACGGATACTGGTATCGTGTACGTTTCAGTGTGAAGGCGGTCACCAGAAAGATGGACAACGTGATCCTGATCCCCAAGACCAGTGTCTATAAGACCGGAAACGATACATATGTCATAACCAGGGATGACGATGGTACTACCAGGCTTGTCAGATTCGTAGCCGGCGGTTCCGATAATGCCAACTACTGGGTTGCATACGGCGATGTCACGGAGGGTATGTCAATATGCTCAGGATAATGCTGCAGAAGATGTGGCAGAAAAAGTGGATGAATCTGAGCCTGTTGCTCGGATGTATCCTGCTCATAGCGACAACCGTCAGCTTCCCTCTGTATCAGAAGGCGGCTTATGACCGTATGCTTCAGGATGAGTTTAATAACTATATATCCGAGCACAGTAACTGGCCCATGATCATGCAGCTGAGTGCCAACTGCCAGAAAGATAAGAAGGACACTATCGGCAAGATAGAGAAGTATGCTGCCGGAATATATGATCAGATGGGTATAGGTGAGTATGAGACCGTCAGCTATTATCATATGTTCCGTGGTCCGGTCGTCAGTGAGATCAAAAGAGACGACGCCGAGGATATGGCTCTTTCGCTGGCGGCGATCACCGGACTGACCGAGCATGCCAGACTTATCGCAGGTGAATTCTATTCCGACGACGGCGTGGACGATGACGGTGCCATTGAGGTCATTGTTTCGCAGAATACGCTTACCTCAAAAGGGCTGTTACTTGGCGAATGTCTGACTTATAAAATGCTGAAATCGGCGGAGGGCGATCCGATCACCATAAAAGTCGTCGGGGTTTATACCGGAAGAAGAACGGAAGATTTCTTCTTTCAGGACGATCCCGAGAGGATGTTTGATATATGCATGATGAACCCGGACCTCTTCAGGTCCATGTTCACCGGTGAAAATTCGGCTTTAGAGGTCAATTTCTATGATCTGTTTGATTATCCGTCCGTAGGTGCGTCTCAGGTTGCGGAGATCAATGAAGTGACCAGATATCTCTGTGAAGAGAGTCCTTATAAGAGTGTCATCAAGGACCCTGATTATCAGAGTATCCTCGAAGAGTATGAGATCAAACGTGTCAGGATAACCACAACACTGATGATACTTCAGATACCTGTTCTGGTCCTGCTCGCATCATTCCTGCTCATGATATCGGGACAGATGTATGAGATGGAACGGAATGAGATATCCGTTATCAAGAGCCGCGGATCATCGCGTGGACAGATACTTCTGCTATATATCTATCAGGGATTGTTTTTGACCATAACAGGTGCCTGTGCAGGTATACCGCTCGGTGCTCTGTTTGCCAGGATACTGGGCAGTACGCGTAATTTCCTGGAATTCAACTTAAATCAGTCACTGAATGTTACGTATAACCGTGAGACATTCATATATGCCGGCGCAGCCATGCTCATCACGCTGCTCAGCATATCCATACCTGCCATCAAACACAGCAAGGTTTCCATTGTCAATCTCAAACAGCAAAGGGCGATAAAGAAACGCAGCCTGTGGGAGATCCTTTTCCTCGATGTCATACTCATAGGAGTGTCGCTGTACGGATTCTACAGTTTCCGTAAGAGCCTTGGGGATATATCCGAAACGGTTCTTTCCGGCAAGAGTCTGGATCCGCTGCTTTATGTGAGTTCATCATTGTTTATAGTGGGCATGGGGCTTTTCTTCCTGCGCATACAGCCCTATATTGTCAGACTTATATATCTGATCTCCCGGAAGTTTGTCGGTCCTGCCGGCTACATATCGTTTATGGAGAATATCAAGAACGGCCGTAAGATGCAGCTGATCATGCTGTTCCTGATCATGACCATATCCCTGGGTATGTTCCACGCGACGGTAGCCAGGACCATCCTCGAAAATGCCGCTTCCAACAGGGATTATCTGGATGGGGCGGACATCATACTTAAGGAATACTGGCCCATGATGACCGACCAGAACGGTACTCCGACCGGCACTTATGTGGAACCCGATACGACCAAGTATATGACCATGGACTTTGCCGACAGCTATACCAAGGTCTACTACGACGATAAGGCTTATATCCGGAAGGGCAAGAATGACCGGACCATTACCACGGTCATGGCTCTGCATACAAAGGAATTCGGTGAAATGACCCATCTGTCACAGGATCTGAACGAAGAATCCTATCACCACTATCTGAATGAACTGGCCAAGGTGGAAAACGGAGTTTTGCTGTCGAGAAACTTTGAGACGGTCCAGGGTATGGCTGTGGGTGACACGATCAGTTTCTATACCGGAGACGGTAAGTCCATGAGCGGAAAGATAGTTGATTTCGTGGACTATTTCCCGTCATATTCACCTACGGTGACCGTGATCAATCCGGATGGAAATGCGGAGACGTCGCAGAACTATCTGATAGTCACCCATTTTGCATATCTGAAAAAGAGTCTGGGTGTACAGCCTTATGAGATATGGATAGATATGAAGGATGATGCATCACCGGATGATATGTATGACTTCATTGAATCCAAAAATATGAGGGTGACCAAGTATGTAAACAAATCCGAAGATATGGAACATACCCTGACAGACCCGTTGCTGCAGGGAACTAACGGCGTGCTGACCATGGGGTTTGCCGTAACGATACTTCTGTGTGCCGTCGGTTATCTGATCTACTGGATCATGTCTATCAGAGAACGCGAATTGATATTCGGCGTGCTCAGAGCCTGCGGATTTCATAAGAATGAGATCGTGAAGATGCTGATCACGGAGCAGATCTTCTCAGGCCTGTTCTCGGTACTTGCCGGAATAGGTATAGGTAAGCTTACATCAGCCATGTTCGTGCCCATGCTTCAGGCTTCTTATGCGACCTCGGAGCAGGTACTGCCCATGAAGCTCATAACAAAGGCATCAGACCTCTACAGACTGTACGGTATAGTGGCCGTAGTCATGCTTACATGCATATTCGTGCTCATATTCCTGCTGTTTAGGATGAATGTGACCAAGGCACTTAAACTCGGTGAAGAATGATGAGTGAGGCTATTATCAGAACAAAAGGAATAAAGAGAGCGTTTGATACACCTGCGGGCAAATTCTGGGCTCTGAAGGGGATAGATATAGAGATCCCCGAAGGTAAGTTTGTGATACTGCGCGGACGTTCCGGATCCGGTAAGACCACCCTGATGAATATCATCAATTCACTGGATGATCCTACAGAAGGAGATGTATTTATCGAAGGGACCAATCTCAAGGATCTTACGGAGAGAGAGCGTGAGAACTTAAGACGGACCAGGATGGGATTCGTTTTCCAGTCAGTATCGCTGATCCCCAGTCTCAATGCTTTTCAGAATGTGGAATTCTCAATGAGAATGGCCGGTCAGAAGATAAATAAAGAGTCAGCCAAAAGAGTCGAAGACTGTCTCAAACTTGTAGGCCTGGGTAACAGGATGAACCATATGAGCGCCGAGATGTCAGGCGGTGAGCAGCAGCGTGTTGCTATCGCCAGGGCACTTGCACACAGGCCGGGTATCATTTTTGCGGATGAGCCGACGGCAGAACTTGATTCGGCGATGGCAGCACGTGTGACCGAGATCTTCAAGGAGATGACACGGCGTGAAGGCATCACGGTACTGATGACGACACATGATGTGGGCCTGATGGGTGCGGCTGATATGATCATCGAACTGGATAACGGAGAGAGGATCATAAGAGATACGGAGAATGCAGATGCCTGATAATGAAATAATGATTCAGGCTGACGGCCTGGTCAAAATATATAAGTCTAAAGAGACAGAGGTCCTCGCTCTTCAGGGACTCGATCTGACTGTGGAAACAGGTGAGCTGACAGCTCTGATCGGTAACAGCGGATCGGGTAAATCAACGTTTCTGAACATGATAGGCGGACTGGACAGACCGAGTGCCGGCAAGCTGATAGTGGACGGTAAGAACCTGTTCACGATGACCGAAAAGGAACTCGTACTGTATAAACGCGATACGGTCGGATTCGTATGGCAGAACAACGGACGTAATATGCTGCCTTATCTGACAGCACTTGAGAATATCATGCTGCCCATGAATCTCTCGGGCACCAGGCAGAAAAAAGACAAAGCGCTGGAACTGCTTGAGATGGTCGGACTTTCGTCCAAGAAACACAGCAAGATGAACATGCTCTCCGGTGGTGAACAGCAGAGGATAGCCATTGCCATCGCACTGGCCAACGATCCGAAACTGCTGCTCGCGGACGAACCCACCGGCTCTGTTGACTCAGCCACGGCGGATTATATATTCGGTATCTTTACGGAACTGAACAAAGGCGGTCAGACCATACTGATAGTCACTCATGATATGGCTCTTTCCAAAAAAGTCAAACGTGTGGTAGCCATACGTGACGGCAAGATCAGTTCGGAAAGAGTCTTAAAGGAGCAATACGCCGACCGCGTCAGGGAATCAAATATTGACTGGCGTGCCGAAGATACACAGGATGAATTCGTCGTACTTGATAAGGCCAACCGTCTCCAGATTCCGAAGGAACTCATCGATGAGATAGGGCTTGACGGTAACAAGGTCAGGATAGCATATAAAGATGATCAGATAGTGATCAGTAAACCATAGAGCATTTACAGTTTTTTCAGGAGGTAGATTATGCCGGTTACATCCAAGAATCCGATCCTTCCCGGTTTTTATCCCGATCCGTCCATATGTGCAGTCGGAGAGGACTATTATATAGTCAACTCATCATTTGCATATTTCCCCGGGCTGCCCGTCATGCACAGCCGTGATCTGGCACATTGGGAACAGATAGGAAATGTGCTTACAAGACAGTCTCAGCTGCCTCTGGAGGATACCGGTGTATCACAGGGCCTGTTTGCACCCACCATGCGTTATCATGACGGTACATATTATGTGATATGTACGAATATTTCTCACGGAGGCAACTTCGTGGTCACTTCGGATAAACCCGAAGGCCCTTATTCCGAGCCTCATTATATTGAGGGTGCGGACGGTATAGATCCCAGCCTGTTCTTTGATGATGACGGTAAGTGCTATTATATCGGAACTCATCCGAATGTTGAGGGATGCAAGTACAACGGAGATTATTTCATATATATCCAGGAGTTTGATACAGGATCATTCAAACTTGTCGGTGAGCGTGTGGAAGCATGGAATGGTGCTCTTAAAGGTGTTCACTGGCCCGAGGGACCACATCTGTATCACATCGGCGAGTATTATTATATTCTCCATGCGGAGGGCGGAACCGGTCCGGAGCACGCTGTAAGTGTTGCCAGATCAAAATCCGTTTTCGGACCGTATGAGAACAATTTCTGTAATCCAATATTCACTCACAGACACCTGGGACAGCGATATCCCATCAAGTATGTAGGTCATGCGGATCTGATACAGGCTGCAAACGGGGACTGGTACATGGTCATGCTCGCTGTAAGACCCGTATTCGGATTCACTACGATGGGACGTGAGACATTCCTTGCCAGAGTGATATGGGAGAATGACTGGCCTGTAGTGAATCCCGGTCTGGGCATATTGTCTTCCGAATTAAACATCGATCTGGATGAGCAGGTTCCTGAATGCCGTCCGACTCTTGTCCCCGGTACCAATAAGTTGTATGATTTCACTCATATGGATGAACTCGGATATGAGTTCATGTTTCTGCGAAATCCCAAACCCGATATGTATGAGATCCGTGAGGGAGAAGGTCTTTATCTGAAGTGTGATACGGATCATCTGTCCGGCAAAGGATCGCCGTCTTATGTATGCATCAGACAGGATTGCCATTGCTTCGAAGCCGCTGTGACTCTGACCGGGGACGAGCTGTATGAAGGTGCCAGGGCAGGTATAGCTCTCTTCCAGAGTGAGGACTATCAGCTCAGATTCGAGTACTCCGGTGTGAGTGCAAATGTAATACTCAGGAAGAAAGGCGTTGACGAGAAGATCGCTTCAGCCGTATCCCCCCAGAAACTGATAACTCTGGTGATCAATGTTATGGGGACCAAAGCCACTTTGTTTACCGTCAGGGATAATACAGCCGAGATACTTGTACGTGATCTGGATGTTTCATCGCTGTCAACCGAGATCGCAGGCGGCTTCGTGGGCTGTACCATAGGTATGTTCGCCGAGGACAGTGAGTCACGTAACAGTGCTGCCCGGGCATGCTTTAAGTCCATGTCATACAAAAGAATACTCCCCGCGGCGAAGAACGCAGGTGAAGGCGCTGATAGCAGCGGAGAGGAGGCCTGATGTCAGATACAAAAGTAAGATTTCATCTGCCGGGACTCAGATATAATTATCCGCTCAATATGTTATGGCTGAGTCTTCTTGAGACACATCCCGAATTCTTCCGGGAAGGTGTCGAAGTGGCTTCCTTCTTCGGGTGTTTTCCGCTTTCACTGTGGAACGGCGGAAGGCTTTGCCCGAAGGATGATCAGTGCGATGCGGGCTTTGTGACCAATGTTATTAAGACCATTAATTCCNTACTTTCACCAATCCGCTGCTAAACGAAGAAGACCTGAATGATGAGTTCTGCAACTTCTGTCTGAAGGCGGGGGATAACGGTCAGAATGAGGTCCTGGTCTTTTCACCGCTGCTTGAGGAATATATCAGGAAAAATTATCCGTCATATGCGATAGATTCGACCACGTGTAAGGAGATACGTGATGTTGACACGCTGAATGCGGAACTTGATAAGGATTATAAATACGTTGTCCTGGATTATAACTTTAACAACAGATGGGATATCCTGGACAATCTGGATCACAAAGACAAGATCGAGGTGCTTATCAATGCGGTATGTGAACCCGGATGTAAGCGCAGAGGAGATCATTATAAGAATATCGCGAAGAATCAGCGGATAATCCTGAAGAATCGTAAAATGCCTCCCGATAAGCAGATCCCCATTATACCGTGGGGGTGCGAATACGGAGATCATAATAATCTGTATACCATTCAGAAATATCCCACGTTTGTCAGTCCCGATATGATATGGAATGAATATGTACCCAGGGGATATAACAATTTTAAGATCGAGGGGAGAACAGCCAATCTGTTCTCACTGATAGAAACATACAGTTTCTATATGCTTAAACCGGAATCTGCTGGTCTTGCCAGACAGATCCTGCTCAGGAATCTGGAGGATTCACATATAATAAGTGTAAACAGGCCCAAACCGGCCAAATTCACGGATCCGTCACAGACAAGGTGACGGCGGTTCGGTCACAGGTACATTGACAGAGTGTTGGAGGGGGGACAGAATGCTTAGAGAAACTAAAACAGAGAACGGAAAAGTCAGGGGGATACCGGGAGCCGATCCCAGAGTCACTATATACAGGGGTATACCTTTTGCGGCTCCGCCCACAGGAGAGAACAGGTGGAGAGCACCTCAGCCTGCATCTGACTGGGAAGGAGTACGTGAATGCTACACGTTCGGTCCCATATCGGTTCAGGATCAGCCGGGAGTCGGCAAATGGGAAGAAGATCTGTACATGCGTGAGTTCCATGTGGATAAGGACATCCCCATGTCTGAGGACTGCCTGTATCTGAATGTATGGACACCCGCTAACACCGCTGACGAGAAGCTGCCCGTACTTATCTGGATATTCGGCGGGGGATTCCAGTGGGGCTACACGGCAGAAATGGAATTTGACGGTGAGAGACTGGCCAGGAGAGGGATCGTTGTGGTAAGCGTCAATTACAGACTTGCCGCACTCGGATTCCTGTCACATCCCGAGATCACTGCGGAAGCACCTGATGCTCCCGGCAATTTCGGTCTGCTCGATCAGAAAGCCGGTATTGCATGGGTAAAGAGAAATATCGCCAACTTCGGCGGAGATCCTGACTGCATCACCATCGCGGGACAGTCGGCAGGCGGCGGAAGCGTAATGGCTCAGATCAGTAATGAGGATAACTATGATGTTATCAAGAGAGCTGTAGTATTCAGCGGCATGATAGAACTGGACGATCCAGAGCAGGACATATTCAATCCCAACGATCTGGCTACCGCAGAGGGCAAAGGCAAGGCGTTCTTTGATTATCTGGGAGTGAGCGGGCTTGAAGAAGCCAGAAAACTCGATGCTTTTCTTATCAGGGATAAGTATGCCGAGTATGTAAAGGATCACCCCAGATTTTTCCCCATAGAAGACGGACATATGGTCAAAGAATACGGTCTGAGGAAATTTAAGGCGGGCAGATCCGCTCATATTCCCATGATTAGCGGATGTACCAGAGATGAGTTCGTTGTAAACGGAGTGAATTCCGTGGAGAGATCCGTGAAGGAAGCATTCGCCGAAGCACAGGCAAACGGCGCTGATTCTCCCATGTACTACTATATATTTGAACCTGATATCCCCGGTTGGGATGATCCCGGATGCTTCCATTCGTGTGATCTGTGGTTCTTCTTTGAATCAATAGGCAAGTGCTGGAGACCGTATACCGGTCATCATTATGATCTGTCGAGACTCATGTGTAATTATTTCGCTGATTTCATAAAGACTGGTGATCCCAACGGCAAAGACGCAGACGGGTCGGATATGCCGGTATGGAAGCCTTATACTGCCCGGGAACCCAATGAGATGCATTTCACAGCTGACGGGGTGAAGACGTCTGTGTGATAAGGAACATATATGTTTTCCATGAATGATGAGGTGAAGGTATGAAAACAATCTATGTAAACATTCAGGCTTCAAGGGATGGCAACGGAACGAAGGATATGCCGTATAAGAACATCAACGATGCGGCGAAAGTGGCAAAGCCCGGCGATGAGGTAGTTGTAGCTCCGGGTATATACAGAGAGTATGTTGATCCGGTCAATGCAGGAACACCCGATGCCAGGATAACATACAGATCGGAAGAACCTCTGGGAGCGGTCATATCGGGCTCGGAAGTGCTCACCGGATGGAAGAAGTATAAGGGCAAGGTCTGGACAGCCCGCGTAAACAATTCCGTATTTGGATCATATAACCCTTATACCACCCGTGTATACGGTGACTGGTATTTCGCACCCGATGTACGTCACACCGGATCGGTATATCTGAACGATCTCGCCATGTATGAGACCGTATCCCTGGAAGAGTGTGTCAAGGGAGATGCCGATAAATACGCGTGGAACAAAGAGGAATCCAAGCTTAAATGGTATTGTGAACAGGACGGCGATGAGACCGTATTCTATGCAAATTTCCAGGGAAAGGATCCCAATAAGGAAACTGTTGAGATCGCTGTACGCAGGAACTGTTTCATGCCCTCCAAAATGGCGATAGGCTATATCACAGTCAGCGGATTTGAGATTAAGGATGCCGCGACCACATGGGCACCCCCCGCCGCATATCAGGACGGCATGATAGGTCCTCACTGGAGTAAGGGATGGATCATCGAGGACTGCGAGATACATAACAGCAGATGCTGCGGCATATCTCTGGGCAAGTATCTGGATCCCGAGAACGATATGTATTTCACCGTCAGACGTATCAAGAGTCCTACACAGATGGAGAGAGATGCTGTATGCCGCGGTCAGTATCACGGCTGGCTCAAGGAAAAGGTGGGAAGTCATATCGTACGAAGATGTCACATCCATCATTGTGAGCAGACCGGTATCGTAGGTCGTATGGGAGCGGTTTTCTCGACGATCGAAGACTGCCATATCCATCATGTATGTAACTCATCACAGCTGGGTGGCGCCGAGACTGCCGGTATCAAGCTTCATGCCGGTATTGATGTTACGATACGCAGGAATCATATACATAACTGCATCATCGGAGTATGGCTTGACTGGGAAGCTCAGGGAGCAATAGTGACTCATAACGTGATGCATGACAATCACAGACCTGACGGTACCGAGCAGGGACCGGGAGCCATGTTTAACTCCGATATATTCGTGGAAGTAGGTCACGGTCCCACATTGATCGATAACAACCTGTTGATGAGCAGGCAGTCCATAACCATCCCCAGTGAAGGTATCGCTGTTCTGCATAACCTGATCCTGGGTGGATTCGGACTGATCAATTCGGGCGTCGACAGTATAGTTAACGGACAGAGAGAGCCCAGATATACGCCTTATCATATCAGGCACAGGACCGAAGTGGCCGGTTTCATGACCATACTTCATGGAGATGACCGTATCTACAACAATATTTTCATCCAGACATATCCTGCCGGGGATAAAAAGAAAACACCTGCAGATGCCGATTATACGATGGCCGGTACCAAGGCTTTCGATATATTCCCGACATACGAAGAGTGGCATAAGCCGTTTGAAAAGGGTACGGATCCCGATATGGGCGGACTTGCGGAGGCTCATTTCGGACACCTGCCTGTATGGATAGACGGCAATGCATACTTCAACGGGGCCAATGTCTATAAGAAAGAAAAGAACAAACTTGTAGATAAGACAAGCAAGGTTAAGGCCGAGATAAGCGAGAAGAACGGCAAATTCACCTTTAAGACCAATGTATACGATCACCTGAAGGATTTCACCGTTCCGGTGCTCTGTACCGAGATGCTCGGAGTTGCGTTCGAACCCGAGCAGAGGTTTGAGAATCCTGACGGTACGGATATCACATTTAACAGTGACTTAAACGGCGCTCACAGAGGGTTATCGACCATACCCCGGCAGTGCTTTATACCTATTGATGGGGGATCAGGATGAGTGAACGGGAGATTTACTGGCATTTACCGGGATTCAGCGTGTTTTTTTATCTGAATCAGGTCATCATACATATGCTTAACGATCATCCGGAGAAATTCCGTGAAGGGTATAAGATCGGCAGTGTGTACGGGACTTTTCCGGGGGCAATATGGAACGGCGGAAGAGCCGTGTTTGGTATAACTTCTCATGGTGATATGCAGAAGGTCATAAAGACATACAACGATCTGGGTGTCCCCGTCAGATTTACCTGGACTAACTCGCTGATCGAGGAAAAGCATATATATGATACCTATTGCAATCTGATCATGGAAACCGCCGATAACGGTATGAACCAGGTGCTGGTCAATACATCGGTGCTTGAGGATTATCTGCGCAGCAAATATCCGGATTTCAAGTATATCTCATCCACGACCAAGAGACTGACGGCGCTCGATGATGTGAAAGCCGAACTCGAGAAGACCGTAGATAACGATACGGCTTCGGATAAAGCATATTATCTGGTTGTGCTTGATTACGATCTGAATCATGATGAGAAGGTACTCGATGAACTGTCCGGGTATGCTGACAGAATAGAGATCCTGGCCGATGAGATATGTTTCCCGGGGTGCCCCAAACGCAAGGCTCATTACCGAGACGAGTCCCTGATGCAGCTCAATTACGAGAAGGGAGCACCATACGATTGTCCGAACAAGAAGACGAAGCCGGGATTTGCCGAATGCATGAAACGGCCTGCGTTCATATCCGCCGATGAGGTCAGGGAATATGCCGACAGATGGGGATATTGCAATTTCAAACTGGTGGGTCGCGGACTCCCGCAGGAGATGGTACTGGACTCATATATCCATTATCTGGTCAAAGAAGAATTCCGCGATGAAATGCGAGACAAGATCAAAAAGCAACTGACAAAACTTGGAGTAAAGATCTAGAGGACGGAGTATCTGAGAGGACGGAGTATCCGTCCTCTTTTTTTGTGTGACATAACTGTGACATAACTGCTGATACAATGAGTTCAACATAAAGAAACTGCCGGTTGAAAACAGATTTCAACCACAGATCGAACTCAACCTAAGGGGGTGGATGAGATGAAGACAAAGATAGCAAGATTATTAGCAAGCGTATTAGTAACAGTGACCGTTATGTCAGGAATTGCACCCTGCGTTGCATATGCGCAGACACCTGACGAAGTGATCGAAGCGGAAATCGAAGCGGAACCCGAAGTGGAACCCGATGTAGAACTTGAAGCGGAACCCGAAGTGGAACCCGATGTAGAACTTGAAGCGGAACCTGAAGTAGAACTTGAAGCGGAACCCGAAACTGAATTTGAAGCTGAACTTGAAGCGGAACTCGTATCGGAGCCTGAGATCTTAGGCATTCCGGTTGAGGAGGAAGGAGATTACACAGATTATACAGACAGCGAACCTGATTCAGAGCCCAGGATCGTAGGAGTACCGGCGGGAGAAGAACCCGAGACCGCACAGTTTACGGACAACGAACCCGATTCAGAGCCTGCAATAGCTCCTGCAGAAGAAATAACTGCACCCGCAGAAGAGATTATAGTCCCTGTACACGAATATTCAGATGACGTAGTTAAGACAGATATCAAGACCATACAGCTCACCGAATCAAAAGCAAAAAGGATCATCACCGAGTATACAGACAATGGCTGGAGGATCATCACTACACAGTATCTGCAAAACGGAGAGGTAGTATCCCAGTCAGTATACAATCAGGTAGAAGAAAGACTTGAGATGCAGGAAGAGAGCGAGCAGGCTGTTCAGGAGATAGAAGCTCGTGCTCAGGAGTATAGAGAAGAAGAGGCTCGTAAAGCTCAGGCCATTAGAGATGAAGAAACCGCTGAGCAGGTTATAACCGATACACTTAATTCACTTAATCCCGATGAACTGCTTGAAATATATTCGGCAATGTCTGAAGGTAATGATGCGACATTCATCAAACAGCTGGTTGTCGAAGTTAATGATGCCACATCGGACGATTACGGATTTACCGAGGCCGATGCCCGTAAGATCATAACACCATTGTTCAAGAATCTGGTAAGCGGCACGCTCAAAGCTTTACCCGGCGCAAACTACTATGGTGATGCGGTTAAGGGGATCATCTTCGGAACACTCGGACTGGAAGATGAAAAGACAGATGTTCAGGCTATCGTAAATAAAGGAACAGACAGATTATCCAAGGAACTGACGGAAGGCTTCGCACAGACTCAGAGATACATCGATAATTACGGCACATTAAAAGATTACGGTGACAGACTCGATGAATTCACGGATTATGCAGCCATGAGATCCGACGGTATCAAAGAGTATGAGAAGAATAACAGTGAGCTGGAGAAAAAGGTAAGGATAGCAAACCTGATCGGATCCAGCGATGAGTGGTATACCGGTGCAAACAACGGAAATATCATGAAAGCCCTGAAGTCAGCTTCGGAAGTATTTAAAGGCCAGACCAATGTGGACAACAGAGACCTGTTCAATATTGTATACGATATAAATAAAGAGACCAGCCTCTTCTCAGGTGAGGCGATGGCCAAATCCCAGGGGAAACTGGAAAAATCAGTAAACGGATTTATAAACAACTGCAAGATCGTGCTGCAGTGCCTGAAAGCGCATGAGGAAATAGCTGACTTCAACGATGAACAGATCGCATCACTTGATCCTCAGACCAGAGCCATATATGACAGGATCCATGCAAATAAGAACACAATCGCATCCAAGCAGAGAGAGCTTGCAGCCATTTTTATCGGAGATAAGTCCGCAGAAGATGAAAAAGACAGATACGGTATAACGGATAAGGCCGGTCAGTATTACGCCAGATCCAAAACTACATATGTAAAGTACGGCAGCATCGGCGAAGGCATAGCTCTTAAGGATACGCTTAATATCACTCATGGCAGTGATTATATCAAAGAAGATCAGTATACTGACTTAAACAAGATCGATAATAAAGTCAAGGCAAGCGGTCTGACTGCCGAAGATATCGAAAAGATTGCATATCATGCTAAACTTCACGGAATGACTATCACTGAGTATCTTGAAGCAGTAGGTTTTAACACAGAGAATCTGAACGGTCCCAAATACCTCCTGTCCAACGCCTACTACTTTGATGAGGATACAGCGCTTGGTCTCTGGAAACTCGGACCTGATATGGAAGGAGCACAGATATACGATATGAATAATAAGAACGTGGCAGTCGGCAAAGAGAACTGTCCGCTGACTATCATCGGTGTCTGCCTCGAATACGGATACAAGGTTAAGGAAGAGGTATACGGAAACAGCAATCAGAACGTTGCATTCGTGACTTTTGAGAAAGAATAAATATAAGAGATCATAATTGTAGCAACCGGGTTTACGTGGTAAGATAATCATTTAGATAACGCAGTTTAACTCAGATTGGAGACAGATCATGCCCGATAATAAACCCAGAAGCAGAGAAAGACATGTGACCGGCAGCGGCACAGGAGCATACAGGAAAGGCGACGGACTCGGGACCGGCCCCGTAGGAAGTACGGGCGGACATGCGGGAGGCCCCACAGGCGGAAACCATCAGTACGGCGGCGGGCATGGCCGTGCAGCCAAAGCAGGCGGCGGAAGCGTGCTCTTAGTGATCATAATCATCGTGCTGTATATGCTTTTCAGCGGAGACGATTCGGATGATTCATATTATGATTCCACCGATGACTACGGATATACAAATACTGAAAGCTATGCAACCGATCCCGATACCAGCAGCCTGATATCCGGTCAGGGAGGCGGCTCATCGCTCATATCCCAGCTGACAGAGGATTCATACGGGGAATCCGGTATATATACGGATAATGTCTATTCCACACAGCCTGAAATGATCTCATCGTCCGGTGGCGGCTCCGTTGATACCAGTGTTGCATCAGGCGCAAGAGCCAAGTATACAAAGATACGCGGAGGCGGTCAGGATACAGTGACTCTCATGGTCTATCTGTGCGGCACCGACCTGGAATCCAGGAGCGGTATGGCTTCCAACGACCTGGCTGAGATGGCTAAGGCGAAGCTGTCAGATAAGGTGAATATCGTTGTATATACCGGTGGCTGCAAAAACTGGAAGACTAAAGGTATAAGCAGTAAAGTCAATCAGATATATCAGATCACTCCCGGCGGAATGAAGAGGCTGGTGGATGATGACGGTAACAAGGCCATGACGGATCCGGCTACATTGTCCGGCTTCATCAAATATTGCAGCAAGAACTTTCCGGCCGACAGGAATGAGCTGATCCTCTGGGATCACGGCGGCGGAAGCGTATCCGGTTACGGTTATGATGAGAAAGTGTCTTATGGCGGCTCCATGGATCTTTCGCTGATCGACAAAGCACTTACCGATGGCGGCGTGACATTTGATTTCATCGGATATGATGCATGTCTGATGGCTACAGCCGAAAATGCGATCATGCTTGATAAGCACGCCGACTATATGATCGCATCGGAGGAGATCGAGCCCGGTATAGGCTGGTTTTATACCAACTGGCTGACCCAGTTGTCGGCAAATACCTCCATGCCCACGCTCGATATCGGCAAAAAGATAATAGATGATTATATGGGTGCCTGTGATGCTCAGGGATGCGGGCAGAAGACCACACTGTCCATCGTGGATCTGGCTGAGTTTAATTATCTGGTTCCCGATAAGCTCGGTTCATTCGGACAGTCCGTATCGGACATGATCAGGAATGAAGGTTATAAGTCCGTATCCGATGCCAGATACAGTTCAAGAGAGTTTGGCCAGTCCACGGATATAGATCAGGTAGATCTGATCGATCTGGCACAGAATATCAATAATTCGGAAGGCAGAGCATTAACGGATGCTGTCAGATCTTCTGTTAAATACAGCAGAAACTCATCCAGCATGAGCTTTGCTCACGGTGTTGCCATATTCTTCCCCCAGAATCAGAAGAGTCTGATCAAGAGAGCGAATAGCAGCTTTGACCAGATCGGGGTAGACACGCGATATCTGCAATGTATATCCGATACCGGTGCATTTGCAACTCAGGCTTCGCAGTCCTCAGGCGGAGGTTATGACCTTTTCAGTTCACTGTTTGAAGCATTCCTTTCTGACGGCAGGAGCATGCCTGGTAACAGGGGCATTGATGATTCCTATACGGACTATGAGAATGACATTTCATTTGATATTGCGGATGCGGCTGATTATATATCGGATAACAGCTTTGATCCGTCAGGTCTTTTCTGGTCTGTGGATTCCGATGATGATCCGTACATAAGCCTCACATCCTCGGATTGGGATAAGATCCATGATATCGATCTGAACCTGTTCCTGGATGACGGAAAGGGTTATATAGATCTGGGCCTTGATAATGTGTTCACCTTTGAAGGCGATGATATGTATGCCGACACATCGGGTGCATGGCTAGGTTTGAACGGACAGGTTATGCCGTACTATCATACCGACACATATGAGAACGGCGACGAATATACCATTACCGGATATGCTCCGTGTCTGCTTGACGGAGTCAGGTCTAAACTGATAATAGTCTTTGACAACGCCAATCCTTACGGATATGTGGCAGGTGCAGTGACCGATTATTCTCATGAAAATACGATCCCTACGGAAACGACAGCCAAGAGTTCGGTCGGACTTAATATAGGTGACAGGATCCAGTTCGTTTGTGACTATTACACATATGATTTCAAGTATGACGATACTTATATGTTCGGTGAGGAGATAACCGTCTCCGATGATCTCAAGGTAAGTGATGTGACGGTTGATGACAGTGATATGGTCATCACATACAGACTGACCGACATATATGACACGGAATACTGGACTCCCAAGCTCAGGCCCGGAGATTATTAAGCAGGTCAGGACAGGATACGGATAATGATCCCGGATATCTGCGATAAGAAACGATTCGAAGAAGCCAAGGTCAAAGTACTGACAGGTAATCATGATCCGCACGGATTCGGCACCCTGGCCGAAAAGACGGTTCATGCGGTCATGAAACAGTATTATCTGCCAAATGAAGATTATCACGAGGTTCCGATAGGAAACTATATCGCAGATATTTATACCGGAGATGAGATCATAGAGATCCAGAACGGCAATTTCGGACATATGAGGGATAAACTGGCTGCTTTTCTGCCGGAGTATCAGGTATATCTTGTATACCCTTTTCCTCATAAGAAATGGATCATCTGGATTGATCCCGGGACCGGAGAGACCTCCGGGAAACGTAAAACACCCATAACCGGAAGCGTATACCATGCGCTTCCGGAGTTCTTTAAGATCAAGCAATATCTGAACGATCCCAATCTGCACATACGCATACCGCTCATTGATATGGAGGAATACCGTCTCCTGGATGGGAAACGAAGGAAGAACAATCCGAAGATCGGTTCGCACCGTTATGACCGTATCCCGCTTGATATGTATGATGAGGTGATCCTGGATGATCTGCGCGATTACACGCAGCTTCTGCCTGTGGATCTGCCTGATGAGTTCACTGTCAAGGATATGGCGGAAGCGGCTCATATTGACAAGTATCTTGCGCAGGAGACACTTAAGCTTATGTATGACATGGGTTTATTGACGAGGGTTAAGGATGGACGGGTATTTGTTTATAGAGCTTTCGAGGTTTATAGGTGATACGTCAGTCGATCTATTTATGTAAACTACATGTAGTATTTACGATAAAATAACATACAATATATAGTTGAACTGCCATCGCACTTAATGTATGATATATAAGGTTAAGTGCGATTTTTATTTTATTTTTTTAAATAAAGGGGAGAAAACGATGCCAAAGAGAACTGATATCAACAAGATACTGATAATCGGATCCGGTCCCATAGTGATCGGCCAGGCCTGTGAGTTCGACTATTCGGGTACACAGGCGTGCAAGGCACTGCGAAAGCTCGGTTACGAGATAGTACTGGTCAACTCGAATCCGGCGACGATCATGACGGATACCGAAATGGCCGATGTCACATACATAGAGCCGCTGAACGTACACAGACTTGAACAGATCATAGCCAAGGAACGCCCCGATGCGCTTCTCCCAAATCTGGGCGGTCAGTCGGGACTCAACCTCTGCGCGGAGTTAAACAAAGCCGGCGTGCTCGATAAATATAATGTACAGGTTATCGGCGTCCAGGTAGATGCGATAGAGCGTGGTGAAGACAGGATAGAGTTCAAGAACACCATGAATGAACTCGGAATAGAGATGGCCCGCTCACAGGTTGCTTATTCGGTTGAAGAGGCACTGGGTATCGCCGAGGAACTCGGCTATCCCGTGGTATTGCGTCCCGCATATACCATGGGCGGTGCAGGAGGCGGCCTGGTCTATAACAAAGAAGAACTCCAGACTGTATGTGCGAGAGGACTTCAGGCATCGCTCGTCGGTCAGGTTCTGGTTGAGGAGTCCATCATCGGATGGGAGGAACTCGAACTTGAGGTTGTCCGTGATGCGGAAGGAAACATGATCACGGTGTGCTTCATAGAGAATATAGATCCCATGGGTGTACATACCGGTGATTCGTTCTGTGCGGCTCCCATGCTGACCATTTCACAGGAAGTCATGGACCGGCTTCAGGAACAGGCCTATAAGATCGTCGACAGAGTTCAGGTAATAGGCGGAACCAACGTACAGTTTGCACATGATCCGGTATCCGACAGGATCATAGTCATAGAGATCAATCCCCGTACTTCGCGCTCGTCAGCGCTTGCCAGCAAGGCTACCGGTTTTCCGATAGCTCTTGTATCCGCTTATCTGGCCTGTGGCCTTACTCTGAAAGATATCCCCTGCGGTAAATACGGTACTCTGGATAAGTACTATCCGGACGGTGATTATGTTGTTATCAAATTCGCAAGATGGGCATTTGAGAAGTTCAAGGGTGTAGAGGATAAGCTCGGTACACAGATGAGAGCCGTAGGCGAGGTCATGAGTATCGGTAAGACTTACAAAGAAGCTTTCCAGAAAGCCATCAGATCTCTCGAGACCGGCAGATACGGACTCGGTCATGCCAAGAACTTCGATAAACTGTCCAAGAGCGATCTTCTCAAGCGTCTGTCGGCTCCGTCAAGTGAGAGACATTTCCTGATGTATGAAGCTTTAAGACAGGGAGCTACCGTAGATGAACTGTATGACCTCACACATGTCAAAAAGTATTTCATCGAGCAGATGAAGGAACTGGTGGAAGAAGAAGAGGCCCTGATCGCCGGCAAAGGGGCAATGCCCACTGATGACAAACTCATCTCTGCCAAGAAGAACGGCTTCTCGGATAAATACTTAAGCCAGATCCTGGAGATCCCCGAGGCTGATATCCGTAACCGCAGGCTTGAACTCGGTGTTGTTGAAAACTGGGAAGGCGTGCATGTAAGCGGTACCGAGAACAGCGCATATTACTATTCGACATATAACGGAACCGATAAGGATCCGGTATCGGAAAATAAGAAGATCATGATCCTGGGCGGAGGTCCGAACCGTATAGGGCAGGGTATCGAGTTCGATTACTGCTGTGTACATGCGGCACTGGCACTTAAGAAACTCGGATTCGAGACGATCATAGTCAATTGTAATCCCGAGACCGTGTCGACCGATTACGATACATCAGATAAGCTTTATTTCGAACCTCTGACTCTCGAGGATGTACTGAGCATATACAATAAGGAGAAGCCTCTCGGTGTCATCGCTCAGTTCGGCGGACAGACTCCGCTGAACCTGGCCGGAGAACTTGAGGCTAACGGTGTGAAGATACTGGGTACATCACCTTCGGTCATCGATCTGGCAGAAGACAGAGATCAGTTCAGGGCTATGATGGATAAGCTCGGTATCCCCATGCCCGAATCGGGAATGGCCACTACCGTTGAGGAAGCTCAGACCATAGCAAACCGTATAGGATATCCCGTAATGGTACGTCCTTCGTATGTTCTGGGCGGCCGCGGCATGGAAGTTGTATATGATGACGATTCAATGGCTGACTATATGCAGGCAGCTGTCGGTGTGACACCTGACAGGCCCATACTTATAGACCGTTTCCTGAATCATGCTCTTGAGTGTGAGTCCGATGCGATCAGCGATGGTACGCATGCATTCGTGCCTGCCGTTATGGAACATATAGAGCTGGCCGGTGTACATTCCGGTGATTCGGCCTGCATCATCCCTTCGGTTCACATTTCTCCCGAGAATGTGGCCACTATCAAAGAGTATACCCGTAAGATCGCTGAGGAGATGCATGTAGAAGGCCTTATGAACATGCAGTATGCGATTGAGAACGGCAAGGTATTCGTACTTGAGGCAAATCCCAGAGCCAGTCGTACGGTACCGCTCGTATCCAAAGTATGTAACGTACGAATGGTTCCGATAGCTACTGATATCATCACATCGCATCTGACCGGCAGACCTTCACCGGTACCGGCTCTTCATGAACAGAACATCCCGTATTACGGTGTAAAAGAGGCCGCGTTCCCCTTCAACATGTTCCAGGAGGTAGATCCCGTTCTCGGACCCGAGATGAGATCGACCGGAGAGGTGTTGGGACTCAGTCATTCATACGGCGAGGCATATTTCAAGGCTCAGGAGGGTGTACAGTCACCGCTGCCTGTGGAGGGTACGGTGCTCATATCGGTTAACCGCAAGGATAAGGATGAGGTAGTCGAAGTAGCCAAGAGCTTCTATGAAGACGGATTCTCACTCGTGGCTACCGCAGGTACAGCCGATCTGATCGGTGAAGCCGGTATACCCGTGACCAGAGTCAATAAGCTTTATGAAGGCCGTCCGAATGTTCTTGATATGATCACCAACGGTGATATCGATCTGATAATCAATTCTCCCGTGGGCAAGGACAGCGTACATGACGACAGTTATCTGCGCAAGGCAGCCATCAAGGGCCGTATCCCTTATATCACTACCATTGCAGCTGCCAAGGCTACCGCTGACGGTATCAGATATGTCAAGACACATGATGCCGGTGAGATCAAGTCGCTGCAGGCTTTCCATGAAGAGATACAATAAACGGAGGCATCATGGCTAAAAAGGATACATATGATGCGTCGTCCATACATGTCCTGGAAGGTCTGGAAGCAGTACGTGTACGCCCCGGTATGTACATCGGGTCGGTTTCCACCAAGGGCCTCAATCACCTGATATACGAGATTGTCGATAACTCCGTAGATGAGCATCTGGCAGGACATTGCGACAGGATATGGGTCACTCTGGAGGCGGACGGTTCTGCTACGATCGAAGATAACGGCCGCGGTATTCCCGTAGGCATGCATGAAAAAGGCATGTCTGCCGAGCGTCTGGTCTTCACTACACTTCATGCGGGCGGCAAGTTCGATAACGAAGCATATAAGACCAGCGGAGGTCTGCACGGCGTGGGTTCTTCGGTCGTAAACGCTCTGTCCGAGTATCTGACGGTGGAAGTCAAGACCGGAGGCTGTATATACCGTGATTCATATGCCAGAGGCATACCTACCACCGAACTTGAGAACGGGCTTCTGCCTGTAGTCGGTAAAACACGTTCGACCGGTACCAGGGTCAATTTCCTCCCGGATAACACCATATTTGATAAGACACGCTTTAAAGAAGATGATGTGAAGAGCCGTATGCATGAAACCGCATACCTGAATCCTGATCTGACCATCATATTTGAAGATAAGCGTAAGGATGAGGTAGAGCATATCGAGTTCCATGAGCCCGACGGGCTCGTAGGATTTGTCCGTGAGATCAATAAGACCGGAGAGGCTCTGCATGAGCCTGTATATCTGAAGGGTGAAAGCGAGGGTATCGAAGTCGAAGTTGCATTCCAGTATGTTAATGAGTTTCATGAAGACGTGCTGGGATTCTGTAATAATATCTATAATTCCGAGGGCGGTACTCATCTGACCGGTTTTAAGCAGATATTTACCACTGTCATCAACAACTATGCCAGATCTCTCGGTAATCTTAAGGATAAGGACGCTAATTTCACCGGTGCCGATGTAAGAAACGGTATGACGGCGATCGTATCCATCAAGCATCCGGATCCAAGATTCGAAGGGCAGACCAAGACCAAACTGGATAATCAGGATGCGGCCAAGGTTGTTTCCAAGGTTGTCGGAGATGAGATAGTCAGGTATTTTGACCGTAATCTTGAAGTTCTCAAGTCCGTGATCGCCTGCGCGGAAAAATCCGCCAAGATCCGTAAGACCGAAGAGAAGGCCAAGACCAACATGCTGTCGAAGCAGAAGTTTTCTTTTGATTCGAACGGTAAGCTTGCAAACTGTGAATCCAAGGATGCTTCGCAGTGCGAGATCTTCATAGTCGAGGGTGATTCGGCCGGCGGCTCCGCCAAGATGGCAAGGAACCGTATGTATCAGGCCATCCTTCCGATCAGAGGTAAGATCCTGAATGTTGAGAAAGCATCGATCGACAAGGTTCTTGCCAATGCTGAGATCAAGACCATGATCAATTCCTTCGGATGCGGATTTTCCGAAGGATATGGCAATGACTTCGATATATCCAGGCTTCGCTATGACAAGATCATAATCATGGCCGATGCCGATGTGGACGGTGCACATATCGCAACACTGCTTCTTACTCTTTTCTACAGATTCATGCCTGAGCTTATATACGAAGGGCATGTATATGTAGCCATGCCGCCCCTGTATAAAGCCATCCCTTCCAAAGGGGAGGAAGAGTATCTCTATGATGATGCGGCTCTTGAGAAATACCGAAAACATCATAAGGGTCCTTTTACGCTGCAGAGATATAAGGGGCTGGGTGAGATGGATGCCGAACAGCTGTGGGAGACGACTCTGGATCCGGAACGCAGGCTTCTCAAGCAGGTAGAGATCGAAGATGCTCGTATGGCTTCAGAGATCACAGGTCTGTTGATGGGAAATGACGTGGCACCCCGTAAGCAATTTATATATGAGCATGCGAATGATGCTGCTTTGGATGTGTAAAGGAAATACATGAATACATCACTGGACAGAATCTTAAAAACCGAATTCTCCGAGATAATGGAGAAAAACTATATCGACTACGCAATGAGCGTGATCATAGCACGTGCACTTCCCGACGTTCGTGACGGACTTAAGCCCGTTCAGCGCAGGACACTCTATGATATGTATGAGCTGGGTATACGCTCCGATAAGCCGTACCGTAAGAGTGCACGTATAGTTGGTGATACGATGGGTAAATACCATCCTCACGGCGACAGCTCCATATATGATGCTCTCGTAGTCATGA
>CAJOID010000045.1 GCA_905234595.1 uncultured Lachnospiraceae bacterium
TCCGGATGCGATGATCGCCCTGTCCGTCCTGTATGTCCCAGGGTAATATATACCGACAAATCCTTGTTTTTCCAAGGAGCACCTTTCCCCTTCATTTATTACCATAACTGTCACAAAACCTCTTTGGAATCAATCAATATTTGTCCGGTTTTACTTCCAACTTTCCTTACTTTCTTGCGATAACCGTTATCCACGGTTTACTCTTGTGGTGATTGGATTTAACCTTACTGAATCCGGCACTTTTCAGTGCATCCTCTATTTCTTCTATGGTATGGCATTTCATTCCTTCGATGATTTTCTCAAACTTCAGGCTTGTTTCATCAGTTCCGTCTGACTCGTTGACGATCATAAACGTTCCGCCGGGCTTTAACACTTTAGCCACCTGCGAAAAGCATTCTTTAAGCCCCGGCCAGAAATATATGGTTTCAAAAGCTGTTGCCAGATCGTACTCTTCCTCCGGCAGAGTCAATGCCGATACATCTCCCTGCTGAACAACAATCCGTCCTGCCTTTATGGCATCTGCATTATATGCGGAAGCTTTGCTTACAGAAACATCAGAATAATCAATTGCCGTAACATGAGCTGATGGATACTTTTTGAGTAATTCTCCGGCGTTTCTTCCTCCTCCGCAGCCAATATCAACGATCTTGGCCGGCGCTATTGTTTTAAGATGCATCATTCCCCAGTCGGCCATCCTGGCATGACCGCCATTCATGCCATTCACCATCATTTTCCCCAGAAATCCCTCCGGTTTTCTGGTCTGACTTACATAATCCTTAAACAGTCCCATTTCTTGCTTCCTCCTACTCTCTTATAAGATCGTACATATGAAACTTTTCACCGCAGTTTCTGATACGATCAAGCTTCATTCCAAGATGTTCATACCGCGCTGCTTTATCTTTATCATCGGTATCCGAACTCCTCTCTTCTCAGCCAGCTTATATACATCCTCGAGAATGTTTCTCATATGTCCCTGTCCCTGAAACTCAGGTCTGACCACAAGCATTTCGATTCTGATAAATTTCCTTTTTGCTTTCCTCATTCTGGTCTCTATCGTATTCCCTTCAGCAAAACAGGCTTTAATAAATGCTTTCATATTAGAAAATCCACCAAGCGCCTTCTTCTCTGCCATGATCATCTTTATCCCGTCAAAGAATCTGACACTTCCTGCCCCATCACCCGAGAGCATAAGATAGCCTTCGTGGTCATCAGACGTGGTATATAAAAGTCCGCTGTTATAGGCTGCCTGCGTTATTGCATTCATGTATGTAAACATGTCATCCCTGGACTTGATATACTTTACCAGTCCCAGATCCTCTTCGTTGTATTTATAATCATAAAAGGCATCCGCTATCTGCTTGGAGATGTCCCCTACTTCTTCCTTGCTAAGTCCGATAAGTTTTTTCATCGTAAATGCTCTCCGTTTATCGTAGTGCTTTAAAATACTCCTGTCTGACTGCCCGGGCTTCCGGTACAAATTTCATCGCGCCCCAGCAATGCATCATGTCTTTAACGATATGAGTGTTAAGCTTTACGCCATATTTCCTGCATGTACCTGCAGCCCCGGTGACTGAAGTACGAGTTTTCCCGGCAACGGAACATCTATACTCTCGTGTTTGATATATACACATAAAGACATCGCCTGTCCGCCACCGGATGAAGTTCCGAAAAAGGGATCCGGTGGCAGGATATATCCGCCTCCAAAAAGATACAATACGGCTCGCCTGGGTGTTGCCCCTTTCTTGCAAACCGTATAACAGGGTGTCCCGTTGATCACCTTTGTTTGAATGTCAAAAGCTTCCATCTTGGAATACGGGATCTTTCGCTCCCTGTTTATCCAGCATCTTGTTTACCCCGATCAGCTTAAACAGTCCGCTGATCATTTTTGCCTGTATACTCGGCATATCGTCGTCCTCCTTGGTTAGCCTCGGCTAACATTAGATAATAACACTCGTTTGTATCTCTGTCTATAATCCGGGCGCAAAAAACGGGTAGCCACACGGGAAACACAGCTATGATCCTCATATGTCTCCCGTCAAATCCGTCCGTACTTACGGCTATAAGATGATAAAGCCGTTCTCCCGGCCATGGTAAATACTCAGGGCTCACCCGATGAAGGTGAGCTCTTTATACGTGAATATAGCCATAGAGTACCGCCCCGATATCCCCATCAATGCATATACTTCTATCTGCGATTTTCTCCGGGCAGAAAGCTTCACCATAATTTAAGCAGGCATATACGGCATTTTCATTTGATAATGTCATCTGCCAGAACGGATACTTTATAATAACAGGAGTATTGGCTCCCACTCCAAGCTCGAGATAAAGAACATGAAGCTTCTCATGTCTGCGGATAAAATCCGAATATGCCGCAGAAGCCCTGTGCCAGCCTTCATCCTCCACAAAGGAATCGTCTGCTCTCAGATTCATCGTCATATCGGATCCATCATCCGGGCATTTCGGGATCAGGTCAGAAGAGATCTTCATCAACAACTCTTTATCCGCCGGCACTTGGAAAATCCCCTGCTTATCCTTTTCAAAGCCCTGTGCTTCCATTGCCCTCATAACCCATTCTTCGTTGTCATAGGTCTTCTGAATAGCAGGATTCACACTCTGAAACAGACCATAGTCGCCCTGTGTATAGAACAATCTTTTCTTATCGAATCCGGCTCTTTGGAACTGATGATCTACATTTGTAGTGATGACAAAATAATCCGTATCGGAAACCAACTTAAGAAGCTCAGTGTAGACCGGCTTCGGTGCATCAATATAGCGATTAAAGTATATATGCCTTGCCCACCACGCCCAGCGGGTTTCATTATCAGGAAACGGATAGAATCCGCCGGAGTACATATCCCTAATGCCAAATCTTTTTGCAAAGTCAAAGAAGTATTTTTCAAACCGTTCGCCACTGTAAGTTAAGCCTGCAGATGTTGAGAGCCCTGCACCTGCGCCGATGACAATGGCATCAGCCTCTTCAATTTCTGTTCTAAGCCTGTTTATCTGCTCTTCATTGCTTCCCTTACCGTAGGACATATTTCTGCTAAAGTATCTCACTGCGCTCATGTCTCCACTCCGTTCCGGTCCGCGCTAAACGCATGTCCACCGGACATGCAGCGCCCTTTCTCTATGGTCTCCTGATGGCAAGTGCATCACAGTTCATGGAAGAGTCAGTGGAACCGTTTCCGGTAACATCCAGACCGGAATCCAGCATTTCCTTGTATGCCAGCGGATCTGCAAAAACATTAAACTCGGCTACGGGCGATGCATTACCCGGGCCAAGTCCGGATGTTCCCATCGACCATATCTTTTTGGCTTTTTTCATGGTCTCGGGATCAGTCTCTATCGCTTTGGCTATATTCGTTGCGGGGCCGATAGCTACAATCTCCACTTCACCGGGATACTTGTTTATCGAATCCAGGATGAACGTTATCGCATCTTCCTCCTCGGCAGTTCCTGACGGGTGCATCTGATCCGGCCATTTCCAGAGCCATCAGTGCTTTCCTAGTTCCCTGCTCCAGATCCACATTCCCGACCAGAACAGTTACTCCGAGCAGATTTATATCATTATTTCAGCCCCTCATAATGCAACGTTATCAATCGGGTCGGACAGGCGCTTTACAGGTGCCGCCCAACGTACGCTGTTTACCAGTATTCTGCGGATATCGGTGTGTTCATATATCGGATATTCCTCATGTCCGGGCTGAAAGTAAAATACCTTGCCCAGACCGCGCATAAAAGTACATCCGCTGCGGAAAACCGCACCACCTTCAAACCAGCCCATAAAGACCGTATCATCCGGCTTCGGTATATAGAAAGGCTCCCCATACAGTTCCTCATGCGGCAGCTCTATGCACTCGGGCACTCCCGCAGCGATCGGGTGAGAGGGATTTACGCAGAAAAGCTTCTCCCTGTCTCCTTCTTTCCAGCTAAGTGTACACGGGGTTCCCATCAGCCTGCGGAATACAGGGCTGAAATGTGCAGAATGGAGTGCTATGAATCCCATTCCGCTGTGGACATGCTTTACTACCCGCTGCACAGTCTCCTCCGTGACATCGTCCTGTCTGACGTGACTCCACCATACCAGGACATCAGTGTCGGAAAGCAGTTCCTCGGGAAGACCCTGCTCAGGTTCATCCAGAGTGGCGCACTTAACCGTCATATCTTCCTCCGCGGAGAAACATTTCTTTAATGTCCCGTGGATCCCCTCCGGATATATCTTCGCGATCTCGGGAATGCGCCTCTCATGCTCATATTCATTCCATACGGTAACTCTGATCATACCCAATCTCCGTTTCGAAGGTTGGCAATAGACTTCTCCATATTCTCCGCGTAAGACCTACTCCCAAAGAACTCTGCGACCACATATCCGGCATAACCTTTGTACAAAAGCCTTTGAAGGACTTCACGGATCGGGATGTCTCCGTCTCCAACAGCACAAGGATACAGCTTACGCCCGTCTATGCATTCAAGTATATCACCGGCCCCTGTTCTGCTCCACATCCGATCCTTCAGATGCACATGGGTGATATTATTATGAAACATCTGCTCGGCAGTCAGTATGTCTTCGGCGCTGAAGATGAAATTACCGGTATCAAGTGTGACCGTAAGGCCCGGCACAGCCTCCAGGAAAGAGTTCATTCCTTCCATCGTGGCAATCGGGCTTAATGTATTATCATAATCCTCGATCGTAAGTGTCAGTCCGTTTTCTTTCGCAAGGTCCGCGAGTTTTCTCATGCCTTCATGCATGAGCGCAAGTTCTTTTTCTCTCTCATCGACCTCACCGCTGTAGAATCCGGGGATCACCATGATCCTCTCGGCTCCGAAACGCACGGCCAGACGGATATGATCCTCCATCTGCGCAATGTCCGTCTTCTCCTGCCATCTGTAATTCCGGTAGATACTGCTTACCTTCATTCCGTTTTCCCACAGGAGCTCCGTGCCATCCAGGTCGTCGGCATCCAGTTCCGCTGCTTCGTATCCGAGATCCACCGCCCAGCGGATCGTATCTCCAATCGTCTCTCTGCGTTCCTTTGATGCCTGTGCGATATGGTGGAAAAAAGTTCCCGCTTTCATTTTATGACTTTCCGGCATAGTCTATACCCCTCTCGATATTAAATATGTGACAAGCGTGCGAATACCGATCAATATCAAAATGATCCCGCCCATGATCTCGGCACCTGTTTTGTAACGGTCACCGAAAACACTGCCGATCCCGACACCCAGCATCGATATGAAGAAAGTTATGACCGATATAACGGCAACCGCAAATATGACATTTGTCATATTTGACGCTGCAAACACTGTCACCGGGAGCGCCACAAAAGTTATACCGACGGCAAGCGCATCTATACTGGTAGCTACCGCCATCATAAACATGGTCCTTATATCAAACCCCGGCGATACCTCTTCTTCAGGTGAGAGCGCCTCCCTGATCATGTTGCCTCCGATCAGCGACAGGAGCGCAAATGCCACCCACGGAGCTATCATGCTTATATACTTTTCGAAGTTCTCTCCGACAAGGTACCCGATGAGGGGCATCAATCCCTGAAATCCGCCGAACCAGATACCACAGGCAAGGTATTCCTTCGGAGTGAGTCTGCCGGTTGACAAGCCCTTACAAACGGATACAGCAAAAGCATCCATAGCCAGGCCGACCGCCAGCAGAAGCAATTCCGGTAATCCCATTTCTTTCTCCCATATCGCGAATAAATTAATCCCGAGTACAGAAAACCATACCCGGGATTTTTTTCTTCATATAGAATTTAACATCTAACACAGGCAACGTCAAGCAGGCATCACTCCCTGTTTTTAAGGACTTCCGCAGGTGTCATGCGGTTAAGTTTACCCGTCAGCAGCAGACTTATCAGGCTGTAGAAGGCTATGATCGCCAACCAGATAACGGGATAATAGTACCATCTGAATTCAAGAGGCAGACCGCAGGCCACATTCGACACAAACATGGGAAACATCTTATCCGTGATCAATTTGGCAATCGGAATGCTCACAAGTGCCCCTAACATTATCACTGTCCTGTTGCCGTCCAGATAGAGTTTCTTTACCTCCTTACGGTTAAATCCGAATATCTTCACAAGTGATATACCGAAAGACGCCCTGTCGATCATAACGGATGTCATCAGGTAAATCACAAGACAGAATATCACTGTACTCATAATCATCAGCAAAGTGAAAAGAGGTGCCATCAGATCAACGAATATACCCGAGGCTTTATCAATATCCTCTTTGGTCGTAATCGAAAAAATCCTGCCTTCTTCTATGTCAAGCTCATGATCCGACATGACCACGTTGTAGTAATCATCATCCTCATCGAACAGTTCCCTGGCGCTGTCTATATCCATGAACACCGTCAGACCGACGCAGTAAGGCACGATATCTTCTACCGTAAAAGCATAATCCATATCCCCGGCGTTATCGGTAAGTATCAGTTTGTCGCCGGTCCTGAGACCGTATTTGCCAGCCACGGCATCGGATGCCACGATCTTATTCTTTCCTTTGACGGTCTTCACGGGAATATACGGATTATCATCATCGATGCCCATCACAGTTACATCGAGAGTATATCCTAAACTCTCTTTCTGAAGTGATGTCACAAAACATGCTTCTCCGCCCACGGGTACTTCCTTCGAGGGATACTTATAGGTGTACATATATTCATAGAGCGTATCCTCACTTGACCGGTCTCCGATGCTCTTACACAGAACATAGCAATTAAGTCCCAGCATAAATATGAGCAGTGAAATGACCATTCCGATAACTACCGTCAGGGCTATCCTTCTCTCGCGAAGCATCTGACGGAGCTTGAACTTTTTCATAAAAGGCATATCCGGCAGAGCGATATCCTTGGACCGGGATAATTTCTGCTCATTCCTGATAAGAGAAAGTGCAGTCCGGGACAGACTCTTATTAATGACCATGTAGTTTACGATCACGCTCACGACGGGCGGCATGATTACGGCATATGCGATCAGATAGGGAGGGATCACCTTATCAAATGAGGGGATGGAGTAATAATTATATGAATCGGACATCTGCCAGCTTGATCCTATACCGCTTAATCCGAAAACAGCTCCTACGGCTCCGCCCAGAAAAGAGATCACGGTAGGCAAAAATATGTAATGCCTCATCAGATCCTTTTTCTTAACACCGAGAGCGTACAGTGCACCTATTGTCGAGCTTTCCTCCTGTATCTGATGTATCACAAATACGGACAGCACATAGGTAAACAGGATTATGACCACGATGCCGGCTACCATGCCGATCATCTTGTTGATCTCTATGTCTCCGGACGCTCCTCCTATCCTTAAGTTGTCTTCCTTAAGCAAAAAAGCAGTCAGATTGTCCGGTGTTTCGGTGAAGATCTCATCTATGAGTTCATCGGACTTTTCCTGTAATTCGAGTACGCCGTCGTATAATTCTTCGGTCCCGTCATAAAGTTCTTCCGTCCCGTCATAAAGCTCCTTTGCTCCGTCATACAGTTCCTCCGTGCCGTCCTTAAGCTCCTCTGCACCTTCCTTTAATTCCCCGGCGCCATCCCTGAGCTCATCAGCGCCTTGCACCAGATCGTTTATGCCGTCTGTGATCTCATCCTTTTTGCCATAGGTATCATCCAGTATTTCCTTATAGTACGGATCATCCACGGTCTTATAATCGAAATCGAAATCCCTGACCATCTGCTTTAAGTCGCCGGAACTCATGGCATCATTTAAGAGGAACGCATATGTAAGTTCCTCGGTTCCGGCTTTGCCGATGTTCTTTAAATGATCATAGCCTTCGGATGAAACAAATCCGGTTCCGAACACTGTACTGTCTACCGCTGTATCGGACAATTTCCTGAGAACAGCGTCATAATCGACACTGCTTCCTATACCGGTCACGGTTATTTCTTCGCCGCCGATTTCAAGCACATCCCCAACATTTATGTCATGCTCTTCGCAATATCTTTTCTCAAGAACGATCTCGTTATCAGCATCTGCTTCTCTTCCCGTATCAAGCACGACTCTGTCGATCAGCTTCCTGTTCTCAAATACACGGATGACCGATCCGTCATCAAGCGTCAGGTCATAGCTGATGTGCGGTTCCAAGGTTACTCCCGCATCCGTTATCTCCTTAAGCTGCTCATCGGTCAGTGCATTAAAGACCGTGAACTGTCCGTCCTCAAGGCCTGTCTCTATCTGGTTCTTCTCTGTCCCCCTTATGACTGTTTCCGCAGCATCCACCAGTGCTATAACGATGTACATGCACATCGCGATCATCAGAAACAGAGAGCCGAGTCTGAAGAAGTCTGCTTTTATCTGTCTAGGAAATCTTTTTCTCAATATCCCGTTCATTACAGATCCTCCAATTCGCAGGCCGGAACCCTGGTTTCATTCAGGTACTCGTCTTTTACTATTCCGTCTTTTAAGAAGATCACCTTGTGGACCATGTTCTTGATCGAATTGTTATGGGTAACGATCAACATGGTGGTACCGTATTTCTCATTTATCTTCTCAAGCAGAACAAGAATGTCTCTGGATGTGTTGGAATCAAGTGCACCTGTAGGCTCATCGCACAGGAGCAGCTTCGGGTTCTTGATAAGCGCTCTCGCTATGGCGCATCTCTGTTGCTGGCCGCCCGAGAGCTGTGACGGAAATTTGTTCTGATGTTCGGTCAGTCCGAGTACATCGAGCAGTTCGTCCATATCAAGGGGATCCTTTGTCAGGTATTCGCAGACCTGGATGTTTTCTTTTACGGTCAGATTGGGTACCAGATTATAGAACTGGAAAATGAAACCGAGGTTATCCCTTCTGTAATCGGACAGGACGTCGCCTTTCATGCCGAACACTTCCGTGCCATCGACTTTGATGGATCCGGAGTCCATGACATCCAGACCTCCGATGCAGTTTAACAGTGTGGATTTACCGGAACCCGATGTTCCCTGTATAACGCACATCTGGCCTTTCTCCACTCCGGTATTCACACCCTTTAATACCTGCACGTAGCTTCCGCCCGAGCCGTAACTCTTTTTAACGTTTTCAATTTCCAGATACATTTTTCTCCTCCTGCATTTGGTCTATATCTAACATAACGATGTTATGTCGATGTTATTTTTTTCCGCCTCCCTGCAAAACATACGTTGCAATTTACGGGAAGCGGATTAATGATCTCACTGTTTTACCATGACAAGCTGAACCCACCCTGTCACAAGATAGTTAAGGATTGCCCGAAGCCTGACCTTCGCTGCCTCTACATCTTTTTCATGCTTTATCACATGGATGAAGGAATCTATAGAGATATGTGCCATCCAGTGTGACATGTATTCATCGTATGTATATCCTTTCAGATCAGCCATCATCGGAGGTATCGATCTCTCAAGCATGGTAACGAATTCATCCACCACATTCTCATACACCGTGTTCTCTGAAGCGGTAAGCAGTAACATGAAACTGTCATAATTCTCATATATATATCCGACGATCCTGTCACTGATCTCAGTGTGATCCATGTCGATATCGTCAATAGATTCAATACCGGACATTTCTTCCTCATCATCCCGGAAATGTTGAAAAAGAATGCTCTTTAACCCGCCCAGCGGCGGATCGACTATCGCCGAAAAGAGATCTTCCTTATTCTCGAAGAAGAAATACAGTGCTCCGGTGGTCAACCCGGCATCAGCGCAGATGCTCCGCAGAGATGCCTTTGCGTATCCCTTCGCAAGGAATTCCTTTTTTGCACTGTCTATGAGTTTTTGTCTGGTCTTTTTTTCGTTCTGCATAGATCCTCATTCTGCATGGTTTTTGGCATGGTTTTGGCATGTCCGGCCGGATCCGGCAATTAAATAACAGCGTTATGTTACTGTCACAGTATTACATAACGCTGTTATCTTGTCAACCTTTTTTTGATCCTTATGCGATCTGCCAGTTCTCTGCCTGCTGCCTGATCTTCACAAAGCTCGCATATCTGCCTCCCATACGAAGCAGTTCATCATGCTTTCCTCTTTCAGCGATCCGACCGTCATCCACAACCAGGATCTGGTCCGCAGCTTCGATCGTAGCGAGTCTGTGCGCAATTATGATCACAGTCTTTCCTTTTGAGAGTTCGGTAAGTGCACCCTGTATCAGATGCTCGTTCTCGGGATCTATGCTCGCCGTAGACTCATCCAGGATTATGATCGGAGAATCCTTAAGTATCGCTCTGGCTATGGAGATCCTCTGCTTCTGACCGCCCGAAAGAGTTCCGCCGCCTTCTCCGATCACGGTATCATACCCCTCGGGCAGTTCCATGATGAAATCGTGGCAGCGTGCTTTCTTAGCCGCTTCTATCATCTCCTCTTCCGATACATTTTCCCTGCCGAAGCAGATATTCGCACGTATCGTATCGTTAAACAGATATACATTCTGAAAAACCATGGAGATATTCTTAAGCAGGCTGTCTAAGCTGAACTTTTTCACATCGATCCCGCCCAGAGTGATGCTGCCCTGAGTTACATCATAGAATCTGGCGATCAGGTTACAGATCGTTGTCTTGCCGCTTCCCGAAGGACCGACGATAGCAGTGGTGCTCCCTTCGGGGATCACAAATGAAACGTCCTTAAGTATTTTTCTGTTTTCCGTCTCACGGGCGTTGTAATATGAGAAATCCACATTCGAAAACTCTATGTCAAAGGATCCCGGTTTTATGTCCTGCCCTTCAGCGTCCAGCAGATTAGTATCGGAGAACATCTCCATCTTATCGAACGCATTATTTATCACTGACAGAACATGGGCACTGTCCGCGATGGGCTCTACGGAATTAAAGACAGACATGGACAGGAACGACACGATAAGGACCATAGACAGATCCAGCTTTCCCGCCATTCCCGCATACATGACCGAAACGATCATCCACACACTCGCTGCTTTGAGTGCAAAGATATGCAGGCAGTTATAGGGAATAAATCCCCATTCGATCTTTAATGCGATCCTTTTTGCTCTTGCACAGGCATCCGTAAAGTCTTTTACCGAAGCACCTTCCATTCCGAATGACTTGACCACCGGCAATCCTCTTGTGTACTCGAGTGTTGCCCGTGTCAGGCGTTCGTTCTCGGCATTAAGAACTTTTGTATTGGCCGTACTGTGCTTCGATATCATCAATAGGAAAACAAAGGACACAAGCACACCCAAAAGAGCGATCAGAGCGCATTCCGGTACCGTAAACCCAAGAAACAGCAATATGCACAGGAAATTCAGATATCCGCCGATAAAGCCGTCGACCATGCGGATCCCCATATTCTCAAGGGTTGCCAGTCCGGTTGTAATGGCGTTAAGTATCGCACCCGTATCATTTGTCTGGAAATACCCCAGGGATACACGCTTAAGCGATTCACCTATCTTAAGCCGGTCTCTCGCCACCAGTTCATATCCTATCTTCTCATGGAAACGTGCTTTCAGGTAATCAAACAGAAATCTGGCAAATACCATCAGTGTTATGATGCCCAGGCTCTTTAGTGCGAGCATCGGATCGATATTCTCACCGTTCCTGACATCTGTTATGATCATGCCGATCACATATCCGGCGTAAGCCACGGGGGCAGCCACTGCCCATGATGACAGAAAGGAAAATACAAATCCGATAAAGAGACTCCCTTTAAACTCCTCGCACCAGTCTATGATCCTTTTTATTGTCCGAAACATCTCTTACGCCTCCTTTAAGTTACCGGCAGCCCAGCTTCTGGCGCCTGTATGAGCCTGCCACATTCTGTTATACAGCGGCGATCTCTCCATAAGTTCATCCTGTGTTCCCATATCTTCGATCCGGCCGTCATTCAATACCACGATCCTGTCCGCATTTTTGATCGTTGACAGTCTGTGCGCTATGACCAGAAGCGTCTTTCCCCTTGTCAGATTGGCGATCGACTCCTGCAGTTTTGTCTCGTTTTCGGGATCCGTAAACGCCGTTGCTTCATCAAGTATCACTATGGGGGCATCTTTGAGCATCATGCGTGCTATGGCGATCCTCTGTCTCTCACCTCCGGAGAGCCTCTTGCCGGCTTCTCCGGCCGATGTATCGTAACCGTCGGGGAGTCTGCTTATAAACTCATCGCAGCATGCGGCACGGGCCACACGCATAACCTCTTCATCGGTTGCATCCGGTTTGCCGAGCCGTATATTTTCTTTGATCGATCTGGAAAAAAGGAAGTTGTCCTGAGTAACAAAGCTGACGATATCGGCCAGTGTCTCAACCTTCATATCCTTTATATCAATTCCGCCGATCTTAATGCTCCCGCCGGTCACATCCCAGAATCTGGCGATCGGCTTCGCAACGGTGGATTTGCCACCGCCGCTGGGACCTACAAGCGCTGTGAAGCTTCCCTCGTTCAGTGTAAGATCGATCCCGTGAAGTACCTCACCCTGCTCTTCGTCATATGTGAAATGCACATTCTTAAGTTCTATCGTATATTCATCGGGACGTCTTTCGGTCCCGGGTTCGGGCAGACTCTTAATATCCAGGAACTTCTTGACTTCCAATACCGTATACTGCATCTGTCTTAAGCCGTTGGAAAAAACCTCTATCTTGGCCATGCTGATCACCATGGACATGGCCAGCATTACCGAAAGTGCCATCTCCGAAACCGTCATGCTTCCTTTGCCCACCAGCAGGATGCTTACCGGAACCACTCCGAGCAGTGTCGCCGGCATAAAGGCAAACGCGAGCTTCATCGTCACCCAGGTCGACTTAAGCCACTCAATGACGAAATCTCTGTAATCACGTATCGATCCGGCGAATTTCTCATAGCTTACGCCGGTTTTACCGAAGGCTTTGATAACTTCTATACCTTCCACATATTCAACGATCATGCTGCTCATGGCCGCATTTGCTTCCTGATATTTCGTCATGTTCCTGCCGCTCAGTTTGAAAGTGAGCATCATGAAGATCAGGCCAAGCGGCAGTGCCAGGAGCGATGCAAGCGCAACACGTATATCAACAATGGCCAGTGCAACAAAACATACGACAGGAAGCAGTATATGTCCGGCCCCCTCCGGGACCACATGTGCAAGGGGCGGTTCGATATCTTCGATCTTATCGATGATCACGCCTTTGATCTCACCAATCGAATGTGCATAGACTTCGCCGAGCGGAGCCTTCAAAAAAGCGTCCGCCACCTTAAGTCTTAATCCCTCCAGAACATTGAATGCCACATAGTGTGAGATTCCGGTCGATATCCCGAAGCAGATCACTTTTACCAGATATGCAATCAGTGCTGCCAGACACTGATTTAAGGTAAAGGCTTTATCAAGATTTCCTTCTATATACCGGTCCAGGATCCTGTATACGCAGTAATACGGAATAAGACCCGAAATGAGACTGATCATCGAAAACACTACCGATGTTCCCAATCTTCCTCCGCTGCCCTTCGCATATGAAAGAAGAGTGCCGAACCACTTCTTATCTTCTGTTGTTGCTTCTTCGTTCATTGTTTCATCTCTCCTCTTCTTGTTTTTTCGGGTCCATTTGACCCTTGCCGAAGCATTGCGTTAACGTTTCGTCTCTTTTGTTAGCTAACCCCCAAAACGGCCTCACCGCCCGATCCCATTACAGGACCGGACGGTGAGTATAAATATCGTTATTCGGTTTTACGTATGTCAGGCACCCATCATTTTCTTCCATCCCGGCAGAAAAAACTTCTCCAGAGTGGTCAGTGCTTCATCAGCTTCTTCCTTCGGATAATTGTGTACCACCGGTTCAAAAAGGGCCGTTATATACGCTGTCAGGAGCAAATGCAGCTGCCCTGCAGATATTTCCGGTGCTTCGATTCCGGACTTTCTTAATTCGTCCAGATAGACCAGAAACCTGTCCTGAGCCATTTCCGTCATATCATGAAGATAGTTTTCGTATTTGCTGCCTTTGGATTTCGCAACCAGCAGATGATAATCCTCCATATCCGGATAGACCACCTCGCGCATCATATCGATAAAGGAATCACGCCAGACCACCTTCCGGTTTTTTCTGACAGGCTCCTCATATCTTTGCACATGCGCTTTTGCCCAGTCCATCAGCTTATCCTCTGCGATAAAAGAGATCCTCTTTATCAATGCAATGGCGGTAGATACCGGCGGCAGTCATACCACAGCGGTCGGCAATGCTGCGCATGGATGCCTTTTCAAAACCCATCTCCATAAATTCCGTTTTGGCTGCCGCCATGATCTTTATATGGCTGACTGACTTGTCTCTGGGCAATTCTATGGTTCCTCATTTCGGTTAACAATGTATGCTAACGTCATTAGCTAACATGTGTATATTATCAACATGCCACAGAAAAGTCAAGCCCGTTCGTCATCTCCTGACATTAAATGCATCTATACCGGGATACACCGCAGATGCTCCCAGCTCTTCTTCAATCCTCAGAAGCTGATTGTATTTAGCTACTCTTTCAGATCTTGAAGGAGCACCGGTTTTAATCTGGCAGGTCCCCAGAGCAACCGCCAGATCCGCTATGGTAGTATCTTCCGTTTCACCTGATCTGTGGGAAGAGATTGCGGTATATCCGGCCTTGTGAGCCATCTTGATAGCTTCCAGCGTTTCTGATACAGATCCGATCTGATTCAGTTTTATCAGTATCGAATTACCGGCTCCCAGTTCAATACCTTTCTTAAGTCTCTCGGTATTCGTCACGAACAGGTCGTCACCGACAAGCTGAACTTTATTACCAATCTTCGCAGTCATCCTTTGCCAGCCTTCCCAGTCTTCCTCATCAAGGCCGTCCTCAATGGATATGATGGGATACTTATCTACAAGGCTCTCCCAGTGTGCAATCAGTTCATCCGAAGTAAATTCTTTACCCGACTTGGGCTGCTTATAGAATCCCTTTCCTTTCTCACTCTTCCATTCCGAAGACGCCGCATCCATGGCTATCATAAAATCCTTGCCGGGCTCATAACCCGCAGCCTTGATTGCTTCAAGTATCTTCTCTATCGCATCCTCATCGCTCTTGAGCTGATTGGGAGCAAAACCGCCCTCATCACCTACGGCTGTGACATCTCCCATCTCTTTGATCAGCTTCTTAAGTGAATGGAACACTTCAGCACACCAGCGAAGTCCCTCCTTGAATGTAGGGGCCCCCACAGGCATGATCATGAACTCCTGTGTATCTACAGCGCTGTCCGCATGTGCGCCGCCGTTTAATATGTTCATCATGGGAACAGGAAGCCTGTTGCCCTGCACTCCGCCAAGGAATCTGTACAGCGGAATATCCAACGCCTTGGCAGCTGCTCTGGCTGCTGCTATGGATACAGCCAATATCGCATTCGCTCCGAGCTTCGATTTGTCTTTTGTTCCGTCTGCCTTGATCATTGCAGCATCTACAGCATACGTGTCGGATGCATCCAGTCCGAGCACCGCTTCCCTGATCTTCCCGTTAACATTATCGACGGCTTTTGTAACACCCTTACCGAGATACCTGGACTTATCACCGTCTCTGAGTTCAAGCGCCTCAAACTCTCCGGTGGACGCTCCCGAAGGTGCCGTACCCAATGCAACTGTTCCGTCTGCAAGCGTAACCTCCGCTTCTACAGTCGGATTGCCTCTGGAATCCAGTATTTCTCTTCCGACTACGTCAATGATCTCCAAATAATCTTTCATGATTTGTTCCTCCTGTTCATTTGATCTGCTCGCCAGTCGGTGTTTTCAGGCAAGTGCTGCCCCGAGACTCTTACATTCTTCAAGAGAATCCTCGCCGGGAGCACTATTGGCCATAACACTGTTGCATGCGAGACGTGCTCCGGCTGCATTGCACCTGTCCTCCCAGTCTCTCATCCACTGACCGTCTCCCCAGCCGTAAGATCCGAAAAGTGCGATCTTTTTACCTGAAAGCGATCCTTCGACCGCAGTGAACATAGGCTCATACGAAGTCTCTTCAAGCACTTCCGCTCCCATTGCCGGACAGCCGAATGCTATACCGTCAAATTCGGTCACCTTATCAGCCGTAAATTCATCCGGTCCGAACACGCTCACTTCTGCGCCCTTGCCCTTCGCCCCGGCCTCGACCGCACTTGCCATTGCAGCCGTATTACCTGTTCCGCTCCAATAAACTACTGCCACCTTACTCATATAATGACTCCTCCTTAAGATATTAATGAATATATGCTCCGGGCTTCTTTATGCTGTTGTCACAGCAAGTTGAGCCAGAGTTTTCCCTTTTTTGTACATTTTTCGATATGCCTCAGTGCACGTCCTGAATCTTTCAAAAATCTTCACAGCCTTTTCGGGTTCCGAATAAGCTTTCCAGCATCCTCTACACTTGACTCCGGTGCAGGGATGCTTCATAAAACACTCCACATCCGAAGGCGGATATCCCAGAAAAAGACCGATTTCATGAGGAAAAGATTCATCATGTTCAAGACGTCTTACAAGTTCAACAATACACATTTCGGGACTTTTAATTGTATATCCCATCTTTTTTAAAATGAGCGAAGCATGCGGGTCGTTAAGATCCTTCTTAAGACGCGAAGGTCTGTAGAGATATATAAGCGCATAGCTGTAAGTCACTTTAAGCGGTATCACTCGAAGCCCCTTATCCCTCAGACTGTCATTAAGTGTACGGATTTCACTGTTTAATTCAGTTACACTCGTAACCTTTATCGAAAAAAGATTACCGGTCTTAATACCGGCCAAAGTCGGTGAACACTGTTCAATTATGGTTTCTTCCGACATCGATACCTCCGTTGAAAAGAAGTTCGTTGTTGGTTAGCTATGGCTAACCTCATGATAAAAAAAATATCTCTGTCCTAAATGTTGAATACCTCTCCTTTGGTAAAGGCCATAGGTTCCTATACCAAAGAGAGAGGATTCACATGATCTATTCTCGGTTAGCCTTGGCTAACCTCAACTATATTACCATCGCTCTTTCTATGTGTCAAGCCCGATCATGAAGCCTGGAGTTTTACCATATGCGCATACGCTCCGTTTTGTGCGCAAAGCCCTTCATGATCTCCCCTTTCAATGATCTGTCCGTCCGATACTACCAGGATCTGATCAGCATCCTGTATTGTTTTGAGCCTGTGTGCGATCACAAGTAATGTCTTGTCTCTGCATAACTCCGAGATAGCCTCCTGTATGGCTCTTTCATTATCTGCATCCACGCTTGCGGTTGCCTCATCGAGGATGACTATGGGGGAATCTTTTAAGATACATCTTGCTATGGATATCCTCTGCTTCTCTCCGCCGGAAAGAGATGCTCCTCCTTCTCCGATCACAGTGTCAAATCCATTCGGAAGCTGCATGATGAATTCATAGCATCTCGCCTTTTTCGCCGCTTCTTCGACTTCTTCCCTGCCTGCGTCCGGTCGCCCGATAGATATGTTGTTATATATCGTATCCTGAAAAAGATATACTCTCTGAAATACCATGCTGATACTGTCCATAAGCTTTCCGAGCGATACATTTCTTATATCTTCACCATTTACAAGTATGCGTCCGCTTCCCACATCCCAGAATCTGGCCAGGAGCGATGCTATGGTCGATTTTCCGCCGCCGGAAGGTCCGACAAGAGCTGTCATCTCACCGGCGTTTACCTTAAACGAGACATCCTTAAGAACATCCGTGTCAGTATATCCGAAGCTGACATTCTCATATTCTATCGCAGGCATGACGGAATCCGCCGTGCTCATATCCGGCAGGCTCTTCTTTCCCTCATCTCTTAATTCCTCAGCCTCAAATACCTCTTCTATCCTGTCAAGGCTGGCGGATGTGACAGTGAGTCTGGCCATCTGAGAGTAATAACTCTTGATGGCAACAAACATATCAAAGAGAAAGAGCGCCATACCGACCATATATGTATCGGGGATCATTCCCTTTCCGAACAGCAGTCCGGCCAGAGCCAGCATCAGAGAGGTTCCGATACCGAAAGTCAGATAAAGCGCTCTTGCCCACGGACTGTAGGCGATCTCGAAATCGATGCTTTCTTTGCAGCTTTTCTCAAATTCGTCCGTAAGTCTCTTCGATCTGTCTCCGAGCATGTTGAAGGACTTGATTATGCCTATCCCTTCCGCAAAATCCAGCACCTCTTCAGTCAGTGATTCTGCATCCTCCTGCTTGATCATCGAATGCCTGAGAGTAGTCTTAAGCATCAGATTGCCGACTACGATAAACGCAGCAGTAACAAGGGTGGCCAATAGTCCCAGTCTTATATCCATCACAAACATCATAAGAACCATAAGTCCCTGGGATACGATGAAGGTCACCAGTTCAGACAGTACTCCCATGCAGTTTTCTTCTATAAATACCATGTCCGTGGAAAGAACCGCACTGATCTTGCCCATATTGCCTTCCGTAAAATATCCCATGGGAAGCTTTCTCAAATGATCGCCGAGCCTCATCCTCATATCGGCAAATACCATATAACCGGTTGCAGATTGGAGCACGTTTGTTATATGTTCGAAAACCGCCTCTATGATCACACTTGCTACGATCGCTATTCCCAGATACAGGCATTTCGTCCTGTCCATCCTGCCCAGCATAAACATACTAATCATAATAAATGAAAGTACCAGCGGAGCCTTCATCATGATTCCTTTGATAAATGAAGTCAGATAGGACAAGCGTATCCTGGTCTTGTATTCTCCCGTAATACCTATCAATCTGTGTAATATACCAAGCATCTTTTCAGGCCTCCTTAATCTTCCATGTACTCGCGCTTACGGATGCATCCCAGAACTTCTTATATTCCGGACAATCTCTCAGAAGGTTTTCATGCCTGTCAGCGGCTATGCACTGTCCATCCTTCATGACACATATCTTATCCGCGCACTTTACGGTGGATAATCTGTGAGCGATAACAAGCACCGTCTTATCTTTAACGATCTCATCGATCGCCGCATTCAGCTTTTCTTCATTCTCCGGATCCATAAAAGCAGTAGCCTCATCCAGAACGATGATCGGAGCATCCTTAAGGATTGCCCTGGCGAGTGAGATCCTCTGTCTTTCTCCGCCCGACAGCTGCTTTCCTCCGTCTCCGGCTTTTGTTTCAATACCATCCGGCAGTCTGTCCAGGAATTCATCGCACTGGGCTTTGTGAGCGGCCTCAAGCACCTGTTCTTTGGAAGCATCGGGTTTTCCGATCAGAATGTTCTCATAAAGGGTGGTATTAAAGAGAAACTGCTCCTGCGAGACATAAGCAACCTGATCATTCAGTGCTTCAAGTGTCATGTCGGTTATATCCTGACCGCCTATCCTTATCGTTCCCTCATCGAGATCGTAATAATGTATGAGCAGCTTGGCCAGTGTTGATTTGCCGCTTCCCGACTCTCCCACAAGCGCTGTGGTCGTTCCCTGTTTCATCTCAAGGCTCACACCGTGCAATACCTCTTCATCTTCATATCCGAATCTGATATTTTCAAATGAAACATCCCAGCCCGCGCCCGTGAAGCCGAGTTTTCCCTCTTTGAGCGGAGGATGATCCATGAGCTTCTCCAACTCCGCTATCTTATAATCAAGCTGAGGAAATTTTCCTGCAAAATTAAGTGCTTTTAAGAAGGACGGACCTACCGCAAAGGACATGCATAAGACGAGGATGAGCTTATCGAGAGCCAGCGTACCCGACAGTACCATATACGATCCTACGGGAAGCATGAGCAGTGCCAGACAGGGAAGAATGCTTGCATATGCAGCCATCCACGGCCAGCACACCCTGTACCAGGCGATCGTAAAATCACGATAACTTCTTACCATATCACCGAATCTTTTATATGAATCGCCATCCTTATTGAATACTTTGACGACTTCCATTCCGTTTACGTATTCAATGATCGTGTTGTTCATCTTAGCGGCTGATTCATAATAATCATTCATCTTCTCAAAGCCGGATTTCATCATCATCCCCATCGCGATCATTCCAAGCACCAGAGGAACCAGAGACAACAGTCCCAGTCTCCAGTCCATGATAAACATGAGAACGATGATAAGAACAGGAATAAAGATATTCGCTATTCCTTCCGGAATGGCATGCGCAAGCAACAGCTCTATCTGGTCAATATCATCCGTAAATATCTTCTTGATACGTCCCGTTCCGAGATTCTGTATATTTCCCAGCGGTTGTTTTTCAAGCTTACCCTGGAGTGAAACGCGCAGATTCTTAAGTGTGTTGTATGCACTTATATGCGAGAATTCCAGCCCCTTTACATACAAAAGGGCAAATGCGATCTCACATACGGCTACCGCAAGTACTCTGAGCATCACAAATGTCAGATCGATATGATCTCCCCGCGTAAGCGGTGAAATGATCTGATACAGAAAAAAATACGGGATCACATTAGCCACGATCCCCAGTGACATGAGTACCGCTGCCAGAGCGGTATACTTTTTGTACTCTCCGATATACGGAGCTACTTTTTTAAACATTAGTCTTCCTCCTGTTGTTTTTTTGCGGGTTAGCTATCGCTAACCGTGTCGCATTTTTTCAGCCGTCTTTCGACGGCCTGATAACAACTCCCTATTCCATCTTAATGACGGCTGTCCAGTCAAAAAATCCGCACATCACCCTGCAGTGCTCTTCCATCTGTTTTTCCGGCATATCATGAACAAAAGGCTCACATATGGAACTCCAGAAAGATGTCAGAAGAATATGAAACTCGTCACGACTCACCTTTGCCTTCGCAATTCCCCGACTGTATGCTTCGTTGTAAAACTGCTCATATGCATAACTCATCTTTATCACATAGTCGTGGCTGAAACTCTCAAATCTTGTACCGGCAGATCTGTCAATAAGGATCTTAAAATCATCTCCGTAACTTCGCAGCATGCGAAACATAGGGATCATCGAATCATAGTTCATCTTCCATGAAGCTCTGATCTCATCATCTGTAAGAGTTGAAAAATCAATCTTGGCCCGGTTTTCAAGAAACGAATTAAGTGCATTCACGACTTCACTGACCACAGCCGAAAACAGTTCCTCTTTCCCCTTATATCGTTTATAGACCGCTCCTGTGGTCACTTGGGCATTTTCACAGATGGTTTTAAGATCTGCCTTTAAGAACCCGTTTTTTATAAATTCTTCCCGTGCACTTGCCAAAAGTCTGGGATCGATACTGGTATCACGTTGTGACATGTTTGCTCCATAAAAAAGAACTGATAACACGATTATCGATAATCATATTATCAGTTCAGTGTTGGTTTGTCAATGAGTTATTAGTTTAATGCATTCTCATTCCTATGCGATCTTCCAGGAGACTGCTTCTTTTCTTTCACTGACAAAGTCTCTGTAAATGCCGTCCTGATTTATCAGTTCTTCATGTCTTCCCTTCTGTACTACTTTTCCGTCCGATACGACGACGATCTGATCTGCGTGTCGAACTGTCTTAAGCCTGTGCGCGATCATGATGATCGTCTTGTCCCTTGTAAGTTCTTCGATCGCTTTGGTCAGTTCGGCTTCATTTTCCGGATCCACGTTGGCCGTAGCTTCGTCAAGTATGATGATCGGAGCATCCTTCATGATCGCTCTGGCAATGGATAACCGCTGTTTCTCCCCTCCCGAAAGAGTCGCTCCTCCTTCACCGATCACAGTCTCATATCCATCCGGCAGACTCATTATAAAATCATGACATCTGGCTTTCTTCGCCGCTTCGACCACTTTTTCCATCGAAGCATCGGGTTCTCCGAACCGGATATTGTTCGCTATGGTGTCTTCAAACAGATAGACTCTCTGGAATACAAAACTGAAATTCTTTATGAGCGAATCAAAGCTGTATTCTTTTACGTTCTTTCCGCCCAAAAGTACTTTTCCTGACCTGACATCCCAGAATCTGGCCATAAGGTTCGTGAGTGTGGTCTTGCCACCGCCTGAAGGACCGACTATGGCGGTTGTTGTGCCTGCCGGGATCCTTAAGGATATATCATCAATGATCGTTTTGTCTTCATAAGCAAATGAAACATTCTCAAGTTCTATATCCATGTTTTTCGGCGTGCACTCTTCTCCCTCCGTATCCATGGGCGGTATGGATAAGACTTCGTTTGCCTGGCTGACCACGATATTTACATTTCTCATCAAGGCAGAAAATCCGCCCATCATATCAAGGCTTTCGTATACCATGAAGGAGGATATTATCATAAGTATCGCATAGAGCACCGGCATGCTTCCGTTTATGCAAAAATATACGGAGGCCAGAGCCATTACCACACCTGTAAGCTTAGTAGTTATCCCCTGAAGACACATGAACGGAATAACGGAATATTCAAGTTTGGTATCCGCAGCCTGCTTTTCAGAGATCGCAGCCTCGAGCTTTTTAGCGGACTTATCGGTCAGATTAAAATTCTTTACTTCGGCTATACCCTGAATATATTCAATGACAGCCGTCACGAGTCCTTCGTCAGCTTTCGATTTCCTTGGTGCAACTGGAATGGTGGCTTTCTGCATCATGGAGTTGAAGAATGAGAAGACCGTGATCCCGGCAAGCAGGATCAGGGCGATACGGGGATCGAAAAACAGGATACAGACAAAGATCACCGCCGTGGTGATTATTCCCTGCGTTGAGATCATGATCACAAGAGTAGCCACATCCGCAAACATCTCCATGGTGTTTGTCGTGATATTGGTGATCCTTCCGAGGCTGTTCGCATTAAAGAATCCCATAGGCAGATATCTCAAGTGCTCTGCTATTTCAATGCGCTTTCCGCTGCTTGTGTTGTAGCTTGCTTCGGTCTGCAACATGGTCGTCTTAAGTCCCACCAGGACCTGTCCGATCACGGAAGCACACATGATCCCCAGTGAGAGCCACACATTCTTCATGGACATATCCTTACTCAGGATCCCCTGCAATATGACCGCAATGGCCGGAATGCGGAGCGTGGCGAACATAGCTTTTAATACACCAAGTATCATTGCCTTATACAGTTTTTTACGATTTGTATCATTGCAAAAATCAAAATACATTTTTAATGTTTTAAACATCACGCCACCTCCGAATCTCTTGAAGAAATATGCGCATTCCACATGTCACGATAAAGAGGACAGGAATTAATCAGTTCCTGCTGCGTTCCGCGGGAAACGACATGTCCGTCGTCGATCACGATGATCTGATCCGCCGATGCAATAGTGGAAAGCCTGTGTGCGATAACGATTAGAGTCTTGCCGGATACGAGCTTTGCGACACTTCGCTGAATGATCGCTTCATTCTCGGGATCGGTGTAAGCAGTCGCTTCATCAAGGATCACAACGGGTGCGTCTTTAAGCATCGCTCTTGCTATACTTATCCTCTGTCTTTCACCGCCGGAAAGATGTCCGCCCGCTCCGCCTGCGATGGTGTCATACCCTTTTTCAAGATTCATAATAAAATCATGACAGCCGCATGCCTTTGCCGCCTCTATGACCTCCTTGTCCGTTGCTCCCGGTCGTCCCATCCGGATGTTTTCCATAACGGTTTCATCAAAAAGATAATTATCCTGCGAGACATAAGCTATGTGTTTGTTGTACTCCGCAAGAGGGATGTTCTTAATATCTACTCCGCCGTACAGAACCTCGCCGTCATCAACATCCCAGAAAGAAGCGATCAGCTTTGCTATCGTAGATTTGCCTGAGCCGGACGGACCCACGAGTGCATTTACGCACCCTTCTTTGATCGCGAGATTGACGCCGTGCAGGACCTCCTGATCCTTGTATCCGAAATGTACATTCTTAAACACGATGTCATTTCCTCTGATGGTCTCTTTAAGTACATCCGGACGCTGCATTTCCCGCTTTTCAAGAATGGTGACCACTTCTCCTACGATCGAACCCATCTTGCCCATATTGTCCACATGACCGGCTATGATCATAAACGGCGATACCAGTCCCAGAGTCAGGATGATCATCAAAAGTGCATCCGTTCCGTCTATTCTCCCGGTAAGATAGAACCATCCGGTAAAAGGAAGAAGTGACAGAAGCTGCGCAGGCAAAAGCGTCATTGCCAGATTCTGCCAGAGGTTACATCTTCTCATCCACTCGATGAAACAGTCTGCACCTTCCTTTGCGGCATGGATAAATTTCTCATAAGAAGTCTTTGTTTTTCCGAACGCTTTTATTACCTCGATCCCGTTGATGTATTCAACAGCGGTATCATTAAGTGCTTTTGTCTTTACGATCGTATTATTAAAGCTTTCGCCCGCTCCGACCATCATCAGACCATAGAACACAGCACCCAGCGGAATGGAAAGAAGCGATAAAAGCGCAAGTTTCCAGTTGACGTTAAGCATCAAGATAAATATTCCCACCGGAACGATCGCATTGGAGATCACCTCCGGTATGATATGTGCCAGAGTAGTTTCTACCGAATCCACCCGCTCAACAATGATGTTTTTATAGGAGCCCGAAGCATCATCCAGCACATCTCCGAGCGGCATAAGACTGAGTTTCTTTGTAAGTCTTCTTCTGATCTCTGCCAGAACACCGAATGTGGCCTTGTGCGACATGGTAGTTGATATGGAATGGAAGATCTTGTTCGCAAGCCAGCATATCGTGATATATGCGCACTGTATCAGGTAAAAGTGCATATCGCGGTTACCGCCGATCAGCGCTCTTATGATATTTGCCACAAACAGATACGGGACAAAGCCCGCCGTCACGCTGATGACAGCCATGATCACACTGGTCAGATATGCTTTTTTGTTCATACCCGCAAATTCCAGAACCCAGCTCAGTGTCCCTCGTTTTTTTGAATTTTCTTTCATGATGTGTATCCTTTCTTCTTATCGGTTAGCAGTCGCTAACCATTCGTCAAATATAAATGTCCGATCTTTATCGGACATTATTTTCAATTACATTCCCATAAAATGTCTTATCCCCGCCAGACAGAATTCGGATGTGACCTCTGTATCATGTACGACCTCTTCCTCTGTCTTGCCGGCTATGAATCCGTCAAAAACGGAAGACACAAAGAAATGAGAGATATTCCTGATCAAAGTCTCTGATATAACGTCGGTGTTGCCGATATGTTGACTGCATATCTTCAGGAATTCGACTGTATTAGCGGCTTCCTCTTTAGCAAGATTGTCAACAAAGTTTTCATATACCGTACCTGTTCCCGCAGTAAGGATGAGTCTGAATATATCAGCATGCTCATACAAATATCCGATGAGTATGCGGTTTGATGAAAAAGTCTGTTCCAATGCACTCTTGGCATCATCTGCAGACTTGATATCCATGTATTGCACGTTTTCTTCGTCGTACAATTTCTGCATGCCGTCCACAACGGGTTTAACTATCCTTGTAAACAGATCCTCCTTACTGTCAAAATGAGCATAAAACGCTCCGTTAGTAACGCCTGCATCCTTACAGATCTGTCTGATGGAAGCACCCAGAAAGCCCTTATCCATGAAATGTTTCATGGCGCTTTCCATGATCCTGTTGTGGGTCAGGTCGTAGTCATATCCCATAGTTTCGTTCCCATTAAATATATTACTTTGTAATATTACGCCGTAATACTTGTGTTGTCAACAGTTTATGTCACGGTGTCAAGCCGGATCCTTATACCGGCATCGCCATGAACTCATCGATTGCCTTTAAGACCGGTTCAGCATACTCTGCTCCCCAGAAAAGCCACTGCTCATGCTGCATCAAATGTCATACAAGTTCACCTTTGAAATTCCTTGCCGTCTCGCTATCATCCGCAACATACCAGTAATCACACGAGTCGCTGCCTGTAGCACAGGTATGAGTACGTATCAGTTTGGCATGCACCAGCTGCGGCATCAGATGATCGACAGCACACATATGCGGAAGCAGTTCTTCATAACCGTATGCTTTTGCATAGTCCGCAAGCGGACATCCCACGAGATCGAAGGCCACTCCTTCATCGATATTCTTTGGATTTATCTTCACACGCCAGGTATTTCCCCATTCACCTTTGGACAGTTTATCATCAACCAGTTTTGAATACGGCACATACCTGTTATACATTGCTTTCTTTAGCAGTCTCATTTGCCACGGCTTATTGATATTGATGAACTTTTTCACAAAGCCATACTTCTTGAGCAAGGTACTCGCGATCTCACCGAAAGCCTCCCCGCCTATCCTGTGATCCGATGCTTCATAATATGAAACTGCCGTGATCATCATATCGAGATTATAGGCCATATTGTTGGCAGAGCCTCCGATATCCGGTGCCTTGGCATGCAGCTTCGGATAGAGCTCATTCGCCTTGTTTATGATCGTATCCGCTTCATCCGGGAAATGATTCTTTGTATACCTGACAAATCCTTTATTTACGAGTTTATCCAATGACATGATCACGTCCCCCTGGACTTTGACTGTATCTACTATATTGTCACCGCACACGTTTTTATTTCTCCGTTGCTTCCACATACACCATCGGGATCGTGGAATTTAACTGTTTTGAATTCTTCGCTTCAAATCCGTTTCGTGCAAGAAAGGCAATAAAGCCGTCCGCATCCCATTTCGCCTCAAACTTAACTCCGGCGGCAGATAAAGCTTTGCTGAAAGCTCCGCTTATCCTGTTTTTATTATCATGAATAAAGTTTGGCGCTATAAGAATACCGTCTTTCTTAAGGACACGTCTTATTTCCGCCAATGCTTTCTCCGGTTCGGGGATGATATGCAGGGCATTCGCGATGATCACCACATCGAAGCTGTCATCCTCATACGGAAGATTGCAGGCATCTGCCTGCTCAAACTTAAGCTTGTCCGGGACTTCGCCTCTGTGTGCGACCGCAAGCATCTTCTCCGAATAATCCGTTGCGATCATGCTTTTGGCTTCCGTCGCGACCTGTTTTGCTATCACTCCGGGACCGGTGGCGATCTCCAATACTTCCTTATCCCGGACCACACTCCTTATCCGCTTATAGATAGCCTCGTATGCTTTTTTATTCCCTGGTGTACCCGTCACGAAAGCGCTGTACACGGATGCAAACTTATCCCATACGGATCCGTTTTTTTCCTTCATGATCCGGAAATCTTCCAACACAACTTCGCTCTTCCACTCTTTGGGGATATTCTCCGGTTCATACACCATTCCGTACAGATTCACACCATCAGCGAGTTTTTTCGTCGTTACACATTTCATTCCGAGATGCTCATATTTCGCTTTCTTGAGCCCGGCATCCGTATCAAGTACCACGGGCAGAGCGTGCTTACGTCCCTCTTCAAAAGCGATCTCCAGGAGTTTTCTCATATACCCCTGCCCCTGGAATTGTTCGGTAACGGCAACCATGCCCACATAGATGTGCGGGATTTTGAATCTAAGCAGAATATCGCCGTACCCCTTTTCCGAGTGCATAAATCCTTTTGCCACTTTCCCGATATTTCTATAATCCGCGCATCCGAAAGCAGCGCCCAGCAGTCCTGCTGCGGATGAAGCGCTCATCTTATGCTCCGATCTCTTAAATGCGATAAATGCCTCGTGGTTTTCACTTGTCGAATAAAGGACCCTCTCACGGATCGCCATTCGAACATACGCACAGATATAGTCACTGACCGCCTGTTTTCCCTTCCCGAGGAAACTCATTCCCCACTCGGAATCCGCATATTCATAATCCGCAAAAGCATCCCCTATAGAGCGGATCTCCTCTTCGCTTAACGTATTGATCCTGACTGACATATGCATAAACCTCCCTAAAACGGATATCAATCTTCCTGCTTGAGACTTTCAGCCATATCGACTCTGTCAAGTTTGCGGTTACCGAAGATTAGTGACACAACATAGGCACTTACGACGATAAGGAAGTACAGTATCAGAGTAACAGGCTTTACCACAACATCGATATAAACCCCCGAAAACTCGGTTGACCCCATCATCATGAGCTTCGTCATGTATATAGTAAGCGGGATCGCCAGGATATAACAGCACGGCAAAAGAAAGTGATTCGGGCGAAGTATGATCCTGCTTATCTCCGGTCCGTGATAACCCAGTACCTTAAGCATCGATACATTTCTCCTGTTCTCATCGATGATCATGCCCGAGAGAAGATTGACCATGAGGATACACACTATGATCCCAACCGTTAGAAGTATGGCATATACCACCTTCGTTGTGGCAAGAATCTGCTCAAAGGAATCCTGATAGGAATCAAAATCCGCTATCTTAAGTATCTCTTCCGAAGGCACATCGACAGGCACTTCGCTTAATATGTTGTTATATTCATCCGGCGACACACCCACGAGATAAGCAGCGTTTTCCTTGCTCGTAAGCACCAGGCGGAGCGCATCATTATCTATGATACCATCTATCTTAACTGTCGTCTCTTCTCCGGTTATCCTGTGAATGAAGGTAAAATCGTCACCGGAGCTGATACCGAAAATATTCGCTGCACCGCTTGTCATATAGTATCCGCCGTATGTGAGCGGTTCTCCGGACAGAGATTCTCTTTTCAGCAGGGTATTGTCCTCGTCATATCCGATCAGATTGAATGCGATCTTCGTATCCGGAACCTCGAACGTTACATCGATCAGTGTCTGTCCGTTCTCTACTGTTCCCTTGTGGAATGATTTGAGTCCGGTCTCATACTTAGCTTCTCCCATCATGTCGGGAAGGACATTCTCAAGTACGTTTCGCTGCGAGTCCTGACACATTCCTCCGAGTAGTATGATCATGCTGGCAACAGTCATTCCGATAACGAACACAATGGTTCTCGCAGGATTTCCCGCCAGAACTCGGAACATATACACGGTCTTAAATCTAAGTTTCGAGCCGTTTAAGAGCTTTCTTACCTTTCTTACGGTCTTTCCTTTCTTCATGAGGACGGACGCTTCTCTGCGGAGTAAGACAGAGGTAACGACAGCACTCACCGCTATGTTAAATACGACAGGCAGAATGAATGCAATGACCATGATAACAACGTTGTAACTCACACTGTATGGGAAGCTGTCTACATCATTAAAGAAATAGGCACTAAAGGCACGCGAGAACGGAATCCCCGCAAGGACTCCAAGAAGGGCTCCGGTAACAGACGGGATCATCGCATAAATAACATAGTGTCTGTTAAGTTCGCTCTCCTTATAACCCAGAGCTTTCAGCGTTCCGATGTTAACCGACTCTCCATCTATGATACGTGAAAGCATGAACGCAACTATGATCATGACGAGCAGAAACAGGATGATGCTGTAGGAAGAGAATTCCTCCCTTAGCATGATAACCTCACCCCTGAGCATGGATATCCTTGAGTTCATATCCGAATTAAAATACTCGATCGGTCTGTAGTCGGCATAAAGAGTCTGTCTGAAGGGATTTATCTTACTACTGTCATGAAAGATCACGCTGTAATAAACATTATCCGTAAGAGACGAATCGGAGTTTAAGACCGCTTCATAGGT
>CAJOID010000046.1:0-1495 GCA_905234595.1 uncultured Lachnospiraceae bacterium
GACAGCAGAGGGGGGCAATGTTACCGTATCGGGTAACTCAATGCTCAAGCTTAAGAGCAGCGGCCCGGTAACAGTAGAAGGAACACCGATCAAACTCGGTTAACATAAGTTAGTTAACATAACAAAAACATTTTAGGATAATCATTATGGCAAGAGATCATTTGGGAACTGGAATGGCATTTCCGCCGCGTATAGATCCCGCCACGGGCAGGTTCGTGACCAGCAGCGGATTACAGAGCGTCAAGGAATCCATATATCTGATATTGATGACTCAGATCACTGAGCGTCTGACCCGTCCGACGTTCGGTACCGACTCCGCATCATATGTCTTCATGGATGTGAATCTTACCGAGCTCACTATCATGAAGCGTGATCTGACCGAGAGTATCATGCGTCAGGAGCCCAGAGTGGCCGAGGTGGATATAACCACGGATATGCAGGCACAGAACGGATATATCCTGATCAATATAGATTATCTGGTAGCCGATACCAACCAGACCGGGAATCTTGTATTTCCTTTCTATCTGAATGCCGAACCCGAACCCGAAGAGGAAGAGGAATACTTTGAGCCCGAGATCATTGATATAGAAGAGTGAGTAAAGAGGTAGCCGTGAGTAATGTCTGGAAACCCCAAACAGCGGGGGAGATAGAAGAAAAAATTGAAAAACTGGCCGCATCCTATATCCCGGAGTGGCGTTTTGACCGTAATGATCCGGATATAGGTTCTGTGATAGCACAGGTTTTTGCCAAGCAGACCGAGGAGAACTACAACCTCATGAGCCTGATGCCGGAGAGGTATCATCTCGAGTTTGTCAATATGCTGGACTTCACACTCAATCCGGCTCAGCCTGCAGGCAGCCTCGTGATATTCAACCTCTACGGCGGCGTTCTGCCCGGAGCCCAACTGCCAAAGGGTACCAGGCTCAGTGCCGAGTCCGGACGATCCGAAGCCGGCTATGTGATATATGAGACCGACCGTAATATATATGTGACCGAAGCGCAGATCAAGGCCGTGTTCATGACCGATGTGGAGCGCGGTACGGTTTCGCCTGTATTCGGTGACTTCGCGGTACCGAAGATAGTACCGGAGTCAGCCATCATACAGCCTGTCATTGAGGAAGGACTTGAGACTGCCGAGGAACCCGAGACACCGGTGCTCATGTCGGATATAGTCGATGAGGAAACCATCATTCAGATCCCGCCGTTCGTATTGTTCGGAGAACAGGCCGATCTGGGACAGAGTGTACTCATCATGTATCATGACCGACTCTTTGACGGGATCGACGAACCCATATATATCAGACTGACCGGCGGAGAGGATATAGCACGCAGGACCGCGAACCGGGAATTCACTTTCAGATATCTCACACAGAGTGGGTTCGAGGATTTCGACCACGCGAAACTCCTTGACGACGGAATTACATTTGAACTGATCAAATCACAGGAATCCGCGCATGTATCAATGAGCAGACGGGAGATGTCCGTAGTGATCCTG
>CAJOID010000046.1:1561-9214 GCA_905234595.1 uncultured Lachnospiraceae bacterium
GAGACGGTCAGATCGAACTCGAAGCCCGTAAGTTCATTCCTTTTACCGATACACTTGCTCTTTATAACGAGTGCTATATAGGTCATGATCCCTGCTTTTCCAAGAGGGGTGCACATATAACGCTTGATTTCAATGTCACTTATCAGGACAATCAGATACGTCTGACGGCAGAGCAGGAGGAAGCCGAGCTCAGCGTGATCAAGCGCAAGCCCAAGAAGCTGCCTTACGATAATCCGGCTCTCGTCAAAGCAGACGAGATAACCATAGAATACTTTAACGGTATAGGATGGAAGAAACTCATCTGTGATACGGAATACGCAGGCCTTTTTGCAAACGGCGAAAACGGCCTCTGCAAGCTCAGCTTCACATGTCCCGATGACTGGGTAAGTTCCGAGAGCGGACCTTACAGCGGCAGATCCCTGCGCATGCGCATCACGAGATCGGATAACTGCTATATGCGTCCCGCCATACATACATATCCGGTCATAGACGGCCTGAAGATATCTTATTCGTATGAAGGCAAGTATGTACCGCCGCTCAAACTTGAGAGGATAGCGGGCACCGTGAAGACGGATATCACCGATCAGATAGGTACGGATAAACCTTTTACCGTATTGTCTGGCAATGAGTATGCAGAGGATACGATGTATATCGGACTCAACCGTAAACTCGAGGAGGGCCCCATCAGTCTGTATTTCCAGCTTTCCGAGATCAGCAATCAGAACGGTGTGCGGTTCAGGCTGGAGTATTCATCGCCCGCCGGGTTTAAGGAAATGCGATTCACGGATCTGACCGAAGAGTTCACGCGATCCGGTACCATCATGTTCCTTCCGCCTGCCGATATGTGTGAAATGACCATAGAGGGCAACAGACTGTACTGGATCCGTATAGTCAGGAGTAAAGCACAGAAGTCCGAAGGCAGTGATGTCTTCCTGCCTCATATAGTGAGGATGTGCCTGAATGCGGTCACCGTGACCAATGTCCAGACCGGTGATGAGACCGATTACTATATAGACGACGTGATGCCCAACATGCGGTTTACACTCGGATCGGCCAACATACTCGATGCCGAGATATGGGTCAACGAAGCCGGCAGCCTGCGTAAAGACGAGATGGATGTCATGCTCGCACAGAATCCCGAGCGGGTAAGGACGGAATATGACCTGCTGGGCAGGATATCCGCATTCTATGTACTGTGGAACGAGACGGATGATTTCTACAATGCTCCTGACAGAAGATGCTATCGTATAGACCGGCTCACCGGAGAGGTGATGTTCTCCGACGGCAATCTGTGTGATATGCCGAGAGTGACCGATAATATAGCTTTCAAAGCACGTGTCCGCTCTACAGACGGTGAGGACGGCAATCTGCCTGAGGGAGCGATCACATCGTTTGCCGGAGATGCTCCGTATATAGACAGCCTGTATAATCCGATCCGTGCACACGGTGGGAGCAACTTAGAGACTCTTGACCATGCACTGATGCGTGGCGCCGGTATCATGCATGCCAGAGGCAAGCTCGTATCGGAGGGTGACTATGTGCGTTACATCATGGAGTACTCCGACAGCATAGAGAGTACCAGAGTAGTGGTAGGTGAGACCATCGACGGTACCGGAGATCCTTCGGATATCACGGCCGTACTCCTGATGAAGGATTATGCCGACGGTGCATTCTCTTTCCACAGGATATCGGCACTCTTGAAGAAGGATCTGCTCAAGCATTGCGAACTGACGGTATCGGAGGATAACCTCCATATAGTAGAACCCATCTTCGTGGATATATCCGTTACCGTATGGGCTACGGTCATGGATATGGATGACAGTTTCGAGGTTCAGAACGAATTAAAGAGTGTGCTGACATCATACTTGAATCCCGTATCCGATGAGAATAATGCCGGATGGAGCATAGGCGTGCTGCCCAAGGAATCACAGATCCTGATGAGACTGAGCGTACTGCGCAGCCGTGCTATCATCCAGAGGATCACGGTCATAGGCAGATATACGGATGTGTCGGGTGAACACGAACTCGATACGAGAGATATAGAGATCACGCCGTTCATGGTCACCAGGAGCGGTACCCATAAAGTAATAGTTACAAATAAGTAATACAGCACAGAGGCATCGGAATATGCTCAGAGTTGAACAACTGCAAGCAAGAACATATGAAGAGAGGATGGATGATATCCTCAAGGAACTGCCCTTAAGAAGTTCCGAATGGACCAACTATAATCCTTCGGATCCGGGTATCACCATCTTAGAGAACCTGACTGCTTTCTCCGCACTTCAGGGTGCCGAGATAGTGGCTCTCAGTTATCGCGCGAGAATGGCTTTGCTTAAGATGGCCGGATTCACACCTGCCAGAGGAAAGTGTTCGAGGGTGCTTCTGTCAGCCGATGAACTGTCCGCTCCCGTTACCATCATGCCGGGGCAGAGATTCCATCTCGGAGACATATGCTTCGAGACGAATCGTGAGACTACGGTCGGTGTGGGACATATTACCGGCGTATATGCACAGGACAAAGACGGATACAGGGATATAAGCTTCGTACTGGATCGTGAACTCTCGGTCCCTGCACGTATATTCGGAGATGACCCGGCGGAAGACAATGCCCTGTATATGGTATTCGATGCCGACGTGAGCGATCTGCATGAGATCATCCTCTACACCCGGATGGTAGTCAACAGCCGGCGGAATCATACTGCGGACAGGACCGAGCATATTTTTGCGGATATCGACTGGCAGCTGTATACCGACGGCGGATTTGAATCCATACAGGTCCGTGACTTCACGGGAGCTTTCGGCGACAGTGGCGAGATCCGCGTATCACTGTCGGATCATATGCCTGCCGTATATAACGATACTCCCATATCCGGATACTGCATCAGAGCGGTGCTTAAGAGAGCGGATTACGATATAGTTCCGAAGATGACCAATCTGTACGGATTCCTTTTTGAAGTATGGCAAAAGGATACTTACGCATACTCTCAGGCATTCTCAAGAGCAGACCGGGTGACCGTCAGATCCCCTATAGGCCGCGACGTGTACTATCAGGTCTTCGGCCGTGACGGCAAGGGAGAACCTTACCGTAAATACGAACTCGTGACCGGCACAGGGATGCGGGGATGGTTCTGCAGATATAAGGAGACCGGGGACGGCATGACATTCATCTTCGACGGACGGGAGTACGGCTATGCTCCTTCCAAAGGCAAGGAATGCGTCAGAGTCGTTCTGTATAACGAGGAGATCATGAAACGCTATGCAGTAGGCAGAGTCATTGGATATGACGATCAGGAGATAGCACTGCCGCTCAGCCATATCGTGAGTGATTCTTTCTTCCTCATTGCCCGCAGGCAGGATGAAGAAGGCTATACCTATGATTTCGTCAGACCTGAGAAAAAAGCACCCGGTGCACTCTACTACCACCTCCTGGAAAACGAAGGCCGTATAGTCATAGAAGATGCCGGTGATTTCATAGGCGCCGATCTGTTCATGGGAAGCGTCGCGGTCACATCCGGCCCCAGAGGCAATATCAACGCGGGTAACAACGTGAGCATCGATAATGATGGCATACCCGTGACCTTCTATAATCCCGGAGACGGTACCGGCGGTGCGTACAGAGAGACACTGCAGGATGTGAGAGGGAGATTTCTGCGGGATATGCGTACACCGTATACCGCTGTCACCGCTGAGGATTACGATTCCATAGTACGTACGACTCCCGGCCTGTGCATCCGCAAGACCAGAGCCGTCATGGACGAAAAGGAAAACCTGGTCAGAGTGGTGGTCATGCCGGATACGGATGAGAGATTCCCTAAACTGAATGACATCTACAGACAGAGGATAGCATCGAGACTTGAGGAACGCAGACTCATCACCGCACAGTTTAAGATACTCCAGCCCGTATATGCACCTGTGGGTGTCAGGGCTACGGTATATGTGAAGAGACATTTCTCGGACTGCAGGGAGCAGATCGAAGAACGTATAAAGAGCAGACTGGATTATCTGGATTCTGATCATAATATAGGTGAGACGCTCAGGTTTGAGGATGTGTTCCACTCCATAGAGGAACTGCCCTGCGTTGAATATGTATATGAGCTGTCGCTTCACTCGGAGAATGCGAAGCTCGCACAGCTTAAGGAGTATGATATCATACCGCGGTATGACTGCCTGATATATCCCGGCAGCATACAGATACAGATAGTTACGTCCGAGAAATGATGATACTCACCGGAGAAGATCATGGCAAACGATATATGGTATTCCATCAAAGGTAACAGAATAAAGAGCGCATTGGTAGAGGGGTTTGAGTACGATACCGATGGTCGTCTGACACTCGATGAGAGTGCTCATGAGCATCATATCTTTTTCCGCTCTCTGGACGGTGTGATCGAAGGCTCCGAATGGGGACGCATAAGTGCCCGGATGACCATATCGGAGGAAATGGTATGCTACACATATCTTCTGGCTACGGACCGTACCGAGGTACGTACCGATGAGCACGGGCTTATCAGTATAGATGATATGTTATGCGCACCGGATATAAGCGCTTATGATAAGATAAACTTTATGATGGATCACGGAGCGAAGAAACTGATCAACAGTGAAGATGCGGTGCTCTATGATCTGAACGGCAAATATCTGTATATAGCCATAGAGATGATGGGCTACGGCGGTGCATCCATAGAGCACCTGCGTGTGAGTGCCGCGGGTGATAACTTCATGGATACATTTCCGCAGGTATATCAGGAGAGAAACAGCTTCTTACACAGATACCTGTCCGTTTTCTCGAGCATATATAATGACATCTCGGAACAGAACGAACATCTCTATGAGATGCTCGATTTAAACACATGCTCTCCGGAGCTGCTCGAGATGTACGGATCATGGTTCGGTATAGACTTAAAGGGCGGATTCCTCGAAGAGGATGTGCTCCGTCAGATCGTGAAGGAAGCCTATCAGCTGAACAAACTTAAAGGCACGCGTAAGGGTATAGAGAGAGTCCTTACGATCATTCTGGGCGAAGAACCCGTGATACTTGAGAATCGTATGCAGGGCGGGGGAGTATTCGATATCACGATACTCGTGAACCGCAAGCTGACCGAAGAACTCAGACATCAGCTGACATTTATGGTCGATCAGTTCAAGCCGCTGCGCACCAAACTCAGGATACTGCAGATGGAGCGCGAGGCTGTGATGGACGGCAACAGCTATCTTGACATGAACGCTGCCATACCCGGTGACAAGCAGATGGTACTGGATGAGCAGGCATTATATGACGGCGTCTTTACTTTGAGCTGAATATGCCGATATAGATATAGGGATAATATGCATTTCCGATAGGAGATCGCATTGATTATACGTCGTTTCAGGACGACGATGAGGAGACTACATGAACATAGAAGAGATCAAGGGAGACGGAATAGTACAACTGGGTGTCCATGGCAAGATCGATGCCATGGCTGCCACGGAATTCCAGAATGCCATATTAAAGGCATTCCAGAAATCCTCCAATGTGGTACTGGATATGAAGGATGTACAATACGTTTCCAGTGCGGGATTAAGAGGCCTGATGATCGGACAGAAGACCGCATCGAGCAAAGGCGGAAGATTTACCGTGATCAATGTGACCGATCCCGTCAGGGATATCCTGCGTGTGACCGGTCTGGATAAAGCACTGGCCATACAATGATCACTTTTTCTCATATCAATCATACATATGAGGACGAAGAGGGAGAACTGGTCGTATACGATGATTTCAGTGCCGAGATAGCAGATGATGAGTTCATCCTGCTCACAGGAGCCAGCGGCAGCGGCAAGACTACTCTGCTCAAGATGCTCTTAAAGGAGATCGAACCCACATCCGGCGATATAATCGTAGACGGTCAGAAACTGCGTGACATACCTAGACGCAGGATACCGTATTACCGGAGGGAGATAGGCGTACTGTTCCAGGATTTCAGACTGATACCCGATGTAAACGTCTATGACAACCTCTCTGCGGCGATACTTGCCACCGGAGGTTCGGCCAGAGATGCCGAGACTAAGATCACACATGTCCTCACGATGCTGGGCATAGATCATCTGCATAAGAGATACCCGAGAGAAATGTCCGGCGGAGAGCAGCAGAAAGTGTGCCTCGCACGGGCTGTGATCAACCATCCCAAACTGTTGCTGGTGGATGAACCCACAGGTAATCTCGATCCCGTATCCACATCGGAGATCATGAGGCTGCTCGATATCATCAACAGGCAGAGGATCACGATCATCATGGCTACTCACGACCTGTCACTATGCGATGTTCAGGGCAGAAGACGCATAGATCTGGACCGTAAGGATACGGATCGGAAATAAACGAACGTAATAAACTCGGAGGTTTACATAAAATGAAAGGTTCTCAAAAACTGGCGATAATAGCAGCGAGCTTATTCTATGTGCTCACGATACTGGCAGGGTTTACGATGTCGCTGCCTTATGTGCTGGTATTCTTCGTACTGTTCACCCTGTGTATGGTCGCTTTTGCATATATGTGCTATGCGATGCATAACGATTATACCGGAGCCGAGCACCTGCAGCAGGAGATAGGCATGCTCAAGGCGGAGAAGGAGCAGGTCAGGGCAGACGGTGAGAGAGCGATCGAAGAGAAAAACTCGGATATACGCAGGATGCAGACCCAGATAGACGATCTGGTAGCGAAACTGGATACTACGGAAGCTGCTCTTAAGGCCGTAGAGGAACAGCAGGTACGGGACGCAGAAGCAGCAGAAAAGACCGGTTCCGCAGACGCTTCCATAGAAGGACTGCTTCCTCCGGATGATGAAGATCCGGCAACTACCGTGGATATCATAGACGTAGCCAGACGTGCGATCGCGGAACTTCAGGATTCCGCCAGGGCAGCAGGCCTGAGAGTCAATATCTCCACGGCATCCGATAAACTGATGGTGCATGCCGGTGCGAAGCGGCTGCTCATCATGTTCAGGAATATCATCGATAACTCGATCAAATACATGCAGACCGAGGGTACTCTGGTGGTGACCATATCAGCTATCGAGGATGATATCTTCATAGTACTCAAGGATACAGGCAAGGGCCTGCCGGAGAATGAAACGAAGCATATATTCGAACTGAATTATCAGGGTTCGAACCGTATAAGCGGCAACGGTCTGGGCCTCACTCAGGCGAAGGCGATCGTAGAGCATTACGGCGGAACGATTTACGCCAGAAGCCCCGAAGGAAGCGGCATGGGTATATATATTCAGCTTCCGACGTCGTAAGAAGAGCCATAATCACTTCAGAACAGGTAGAGGATCATGAAGAGAAACTTAAGGATACTTATAGCATTAGCTCTATTCTATATACTGGTTGCTTTATTTGCGGTCATACTGCTGGGCGGCAGGAGTTCCATATTCAACAGGGACAGGAACTCCTACGGAGCGAAGCCTGCCGCGATGACACAGACCGTGATAGGAGAGGGAGCAGATACCGTACAGCCTGAGGAGGAAACTCCGGAAGCACCTCCTGTAGTGACCGAACCGGAGCCCGAACCCGAACCGGAGCCCGAACCGGAAGAAACAGTGGCAGAGGAGCCCGAGCCTGTGGTATATGAGCCCAGATATTTCTCATTCAGGACTACGAATACCCAGCCGGACCTGCGAT
>CAJOID010000046.1:9226-23892 GCA_905234595.1 uncultured Lachnospiraceae bacterium
ATGCGCGGGATCACCAAGCTGTTCCCGGGAACCGGAGGATATATCCTGGAGCCGGGTAATAAGTGGTGCAAGGTCGTATCCAACTCGGGCAGGGAAGGCTATCTGGCTACCGAGTATCTGGCACTCACCGAATGGACTGAGGATACTTTTCCCCAGCAGTACGTAGATGTGGTGGCTGCTCCCACCGAAGAGCTGACTGTTCCGCAGTTTACCACGCTCCTTAGGGACGGATCGGAGACAGACACACAATGATCAATGACGAACTGTCCAAAAAGAATAAAGAAAAAAACGAGAGAGATATAAAGATAGGCAGCGGATATTATGACGAAGAGGAAGAGACCTATATGTATGATGTCCGCAGGCCCATGGCGTTTATAAACGACAGCGAGCACGGAGTTTTCGACATCTCCAGGCTGACCGGTATCAACACCGCCAAGAGTGTATTCGACCGGGGAGCGGTGTTTAAGTCCTCATAAGAGTTTCGTAAATGACAGGATTCGATTGAAGGGACGATATGGCTAACTTCAGTGAAGAATTAAACAAAAAGCCTTTTAAAGATTACAGCGAGTACATGCAGTATATCTTCGACTGCGTGAACTCCAGTATCGACAAGTATATCGAGCACCTGAAAGTGGTATACGCCAACGGCGACGGCGGATATAAGAACATCATGTATCCCGATATCGAGCTCGCCGAGGCCACGACACATTCCAGACTTACCGATTCATATAAGAGCAAGGTCACTCCCGTCGAATCGCTTTCATCCGACAGTCAGGATGATTCCGATGATGAAGATATTGCAAACGAGCTCTTCGGATCCATGGGGTTATCATCTGATGATGACGATGATATGCTCAACTCCTCACTCTTCGGTTCCGACGATTCGGATGAAGACGATGATATCGACGACGGACTGTTAGACCTTCTGGGAGACTTCGCCGCAAGCAACACCAGCAGTGTCATCTTTGAGGAGGAAACCGAGGATGACGGTGATATCTGGGAGGAGATCCGCAAGGATGCGAAACTGCCGATCATAGAACGCCTTGCGACCATCAACCAGCGTGCCGCCCTCACCGAAGAGCAGGGTGTAGACCTGCCTTTCTACGAGTTATGTAAACGACTTGAGTTTGAACCCTTTACACAGTTCTGTTTCGCCTGCGGTATCCTGTCAGCCACTCAGACAGATTACGCCGGCGTATTCCATATCATCAACGAGAACGCAAACCTCTCCGCACCGACCATAGAGTCGGCTGCCAAGGTCTTCTTCGGAGCGGGCTTCTCGATAAACGGAGCATTCGGTGACATGAGTGCCTGCCTCGAGCAGCTGCTCCCGGTACTTCCGCTGCAGGTATATGACAGCATGCCTTTCTCCACTGTAGTATCTCCCGATAAGCGTATGATCGACTACCTCTTCGGACGTAATCCTCTGGCTCTGGATGCGAACTACGACCGCTTCATATACATGCTGACGGATGATAAGGAACTCGATCCCGTCATGGCCAATGAGAGCCGTCTCGAAGCCATGAAGATATCATATGACGACGGAGTCCGCATCTTCTATTACTATGGCGATGACGGCAGCGGCAGGAAGTTCTTCGTTAAGCATTTCTGCCGTGAGAACGGACTGCGTGCGGTTGCCATCAACTGTAAGAAACTGTTCATATATGATTACAGCTACGTCGAGAAAGCACTGTGGTCGGTTACCCGTGAGTGTATCCTGACCAAATCATGCTGCTGTCTGACCGAGCTGACATACCATGATGAGGAGAAAGAGAAGTTCTTCGGATACATGGACCTCGCATTCTCCAAACTTACCGAAAAGGGCATACTCGTGTTCGCCATGAGTAAACTCTTCATAGATTTCCGTGAAGTGACGAAGAGTGAGTTTACCGACCTCGAACTGCCCACGCCCGACACCGGTGAGCGTCTGACATGCTGGGAGTATTTCTCCAAGGGATTCGAACTCGCTGATGAAGTGGATCTGCTCGAGATGTCCACCAAGTTCCTGTTCACCTCCGGTAAAATACATGACGCTCTGGTCAAAGCCAAATCCCTCTCCAACATGGAGAAAGAGGAGAAGATATCAAGAGCCTGCCTCTTCAAGGGCTGCTATGCACAGATGAGTTCGGAACTGTCTCAGAAGGCCACCAGAGTAGAGGCCAAGTTCGGATTCGACGATATCGTCATGAACCCGACACAGCGCGAGACCATAGAGCATGCGATTGAGCAGATGACATACAGGAAGCAGGTATACGAGTCATGGAACTACACCAGGAAGTATCCTTACGGCCGAGGCCTGACAGTCCTCCTCTTCGGTGCACCCGGTACCGGTAAATCCATGATGGCGCAGGTTCTGGCGCATGAGCTGAACCTGGAGCTGTACAGAGTAGATATATCGAAGGTTGTCGACAAGTACGTCGGTGAGACCGAGAAATCCCTGTCGATGATATTCCGTGAAGCGAAGAAGTGTAACGTCGTCCTCTTCTTCGACGAGTGCGATACCATATTTGCAAAGCGTTCCGACGACGGAGGAAGTAACCAGGCATCCGCCAACAACAAGACGGCGCTGCTGCTTCAGGAAATGGAAGCATACGACGGTGTCTGCGTCCTGGCTACGAACTACAAGCACAACATAGACCCCGCATTCTTCAGACGTATGAAGTACATCGTAGAGTTCCAGTTCCCCGATGTCGATACGAGAGAGATGCTGTGGAGGACCACCATACCGAAGGATACTCCTCTGGCAGAGGATGTGGATATCAGATTCCTCGCAGAGAAATACGAGTTTGCCGGTGGTAATATCAAGAACTGTATCCTGAATGCCGCATTCCTGGCAGCCGCAGATCCGGCTGCGAACGGAGAGGTACACATGAGGCATTACTTAAATGCCATCAAGTACGAGTTCGTGAAGGTCGGCAAGGTATTCACGAAGTCCGACTTCGAGCCGTATGCGGAAGATGTAGGATTGGCATAGTTATTGCTTCGACGCCGTGAAATACAATGTCACCGCAGGACGCTTTCGCTTCGTAGCGCTTGCGGAAGAATATGCGTAAGCATATTCTTCTGAGGAAATGGCTACATTTCCTCTAAGTAGCGCTAACGACCTGCTTGTGACAATTGCATTCACGTCGTCGTATGAATAGATGTACGCGACAATAAGAGGAGACGAATTATGAAGATCGTCAGAAACTATAAAGGATTAAAGAAGTGGGCGAAGACGCTGTTCGTTGCACTGCTCACCATATGTATAGTGTTCACCACGACAGGAATCGGTACGCTGATCGCATATGCGGAACCTGAGGAGTGCCCGGGCGGACAGCATGAATGGAGTGAATGGGCATATGATGGCAACAATTCGCATACTAGAACCTGCAGTAAATGCAGTACAACAGAAAGTGACGCATGCAACCGTGTTGCATCATCAAATAATGACGGAGCTACACATGATATGGTATGTGTAGTTGCAACATGTGCTTCCAGACCTGATGCAACCCAAAATATACCTTGTGTTGATAGTGACTCAGATGGTTTTTGTGATGATCCCAATTGTCATCAGGCGCTGCAGTCCGGGCAGCTCTCTACCGATCCCCCGGCTGAACCTCCCACGGATCCTGAACCCAACTGCAGCGAAGGGCATACCCGCGGGGATGATCCGTCATACGAACAGGATCCCGACGCTTTGACACACAGTTATGAATGTACGGTATGCGGCGAAACGGTGACGGAGAATTGCACATTTCAAAATGGAGTGTGTACCGTATGTGGGCAGCCGGATCCGAATGCTGCCTCGACTCCCAGGACGCAGGGGGCGCTGTTAAGCGGCCCCATGTTGCTGTCTCTTCCGCCTGCGGGAATGACGATACTCTATGACGGAGCTGCACTCAACACCAACCGGACATATGTTGGCAGAGTATTGATTTCAGCAGAGGGTTATACGATCGCTACATCCGATTCCGGTCCTTTTGTCAGCCCGTATGTATACTCGACAGTAGGAAGCAACCAATCGTTCACGCTTCGCTTTAACAAGATCTCAGATGATACCAAGAGCTGGGTGACCATCGAGAATATCACGATACTGCCTGTGGATGATACCGCGAACGGTTCCTCCACCGGTAAGATCACCGTATATGACTACAGCTCAGATAAGATCGCGGCTACCGATGAGACCGTATATATAACCAGAGAACAGCAGAAGATCCAAATCGAGGCAGCAAATACGACATCGGGAGTACAATCTATCGAATATGCCATCTCAGAGGATCCTTATTACACCGTATCGGATATTCTCGGTGCTGTCATTGATGGAAAGATGAAATGGAAGCCCTATTCGGATACCGGACGCCCGACGCTTCCCCTGAACAAGGCGTCATATGTATACGCGCGTATCACGGATAATGACGGAGGTCTTACATATCTCTCCACAGGGAAACTCATTCATGACACCACGCCTCCTACAGTGGATTCGGTGACGCTTAATTCGCGCAGTAATGATCAGATCCTGCCTATCGTGGGTAAGGATACACTGAGCGGGGTAGATACTTTCTATGTATATTATGAGCCCAAGAAAGATGACTCCAAGGTTCCTACGGCTGAGGAGATCATGAATAAGGGCGTAGCTACCCAGGTTGAGGTCAGAGACGGCAAGTCCGCCGCAGCGTCGGTCACTTATTCGACGAATGACCTGCTCAAGGATGTTACATATTCATTCTACGTAGTGGCCAAGGATAAAGCCGGCAACATCAGTGCGGTCAAGACATATGAGACCAAGGGCGAGGGCCCCGCGAGCAAGGATGTGTCCGGTAACAGTATAGACAGCGGAAGTGACGGCAGCGGGCTCGCGGCTGCACCGAACGGAATAGCCGGTTCAGGCGGAGGATCCACCCCCAAGGGCAGCGGGTCTTCGGGACTTGCAGCGGCTCCGAACGGTATCGCGGGATCCGGCTCGGGATCCGGATCGGGTTCCGCTCTGGACCGTCAGATCAACCGCAAGCCATATATCTCGGATGCTACCGGTGATACGAAGATCGGCCTGGATGCCACAGGTGGCTGGGACAAGATCACTGATGAAGTCAAAGGAGCCACCGAAGGGACCAGCATGGATGTTGAGATGGCCGGCTTAAGCGTTATCCCGGACAGGGTTCTGGTTGCTCTGCGCGGACGTGATCTGAGTGTCACTTTCAAGCTTCCTCAGGATGTGGAGTGGCAGATCAACGGTAAGGATATAGAGACATCCTCCGGTGCCGATATAGATATGGGCGTTGTGATGGGTGCACGTAATATCCCTCTTGATATGCTGGATGCCGTTACAGGTACATTCCCGCATACCGAGATAGAGCTTAAGCACGACGGGCCTCTGGGATTTACCGGTAAGCTCCGTGTACCTCTGGGCGCTTCCAATGCGGGTATGTATGCATATCTGTACTATTACGATACCGAGGCGCAGGAACTTGTTCTTAAGCAGTCGTCTCAGGTTAATTCAGTCGGCATGGCAGAGTTTGATTTTGACCATGCTTCCGATTATACGATCGTACTCAGAGCCGATGAGATGCTGACGGGTGCTGCGGAAACCGATGCAGATGCTGCAAAGACCGTTGCCGCCTTTGAGGAAACAGCGGATGATTCCGTATCCGGAGCTTACGTATTCAGCATGAGCGATGCCGTAGGTAACAGTGCATCCGTACGGATATGGCTGTTTGCCGTAGCGATCATCAGTGCACTCCTGTGTGGAGCGATCCTCTTCATGCCCGGACTCCAGCGTCCGGAGACTGCACAATAATCGACCGCAAAGAGCGGAAAGCCCTGACAGATATTTATACTGCCGGAGACCTAAGGTCCGCTTCTGAACCGAAATGCTGCGTAATGCTGTGACACTTTTGTGACACAGCATTTTTTATGATATTAGCGTAACTTGTTGGAAGTTTGTTGGAATGATTGAAATATAATACAAGATGTTGTATCATCGTTTCATGATTCCGCAAGAAATTGATATTTCAGAGAGAGGAGAAACAGTTTATGAAAAAAGGTTTATCGTTACTACTGGCTTTTGTCCTGTCTATGACGATATTCGTTGCTGACATCATGCAGATCAACATGATCGTCAGAGCCGAAGAGGTCGGCGACGGATATGTTGAAGACGGCCAGAGCGGAGATCCGATCAACAGTAGTCCCGAGGCTCAGGAGGCATATCAACGCTGGCTCGATGAGCAGGCTCAGGATGCCAATGAACAGCAGCAACAGCTGGAAGATGATGAGGCTGCCAGGAAGGCCAGAGAGCAGAAGGAAAAGGAAGACGAGGAGGCCAGGAAGGCCCAGGAGGAAGCCGAAGAGGCAGAGAGGAAGCGTAAGCAGGAAGAGGCGGACTACAACTATTCGCTGACTGTGACCAGTGTGACCACGACGATCACGTCCGTTGATTTCGGCAGCAATGAAGTAGGTGCGCAGCGCGATCCCAAAGAGATATATGTGGTCAACACCGGTGAGGGAGACGTTAAGATCATCACTACCGAGATTGGCGATGCAGACGGCGCATTTAACCTGACTTTGATCACACAGAGCGACGTGCCCCTGTGGCCCGGTGCATCTTCCGGGTACACCATCACCATGCGCTCGGATCTGCCTGTGGGTACATATACTGCCAAGTACCTCTTTGCATCCAGCATAGATCCGTCGTTTGAGAGGGCTACGGCACTTACGGTCAAGGGCGTTGTGGCCGGCAAGGAATCCAAGGTTACATCCATAGCCATAACTCCCGCCAATGCCTCCGTGGCAGTCGGCAGCAGCTATGACTATAATGCGGTCGTATACGGTACCGGTGACTATGATGACGGTGTGCTCTTCAGCATGTCCGGCAACAGATCGAATGCAACCACCATTAAGCAGGATGGTAATAAGTGTACTCTCACGATAGGCTCTGACGAGACTTCCACCAATATCTCGATCATGGCCAACAGCGTGGTCAACAGAAGCATCGCGGCATATGCATCGGCAACCCCTCAGAGGAACAGCTTCACGGTGAGTGCATCCTGTGATCCGTCGAACGGCGGTTATACCACAGGAGGCGGAGCCGTATCCCAGGGAGGCAGCGTTACACTTTCGGCTGTGCCCAATAAGAATTTCTATTTCGCGGGATGGGTAGTGAACGGACAGACCGTGTCCACGGCTACCAACTATACCGTATCCAATGTCCAGTCCAACATGGGCGTGACAGCGAAGTTCGCACAGAAGTCAGTCACGGTAACAGCCGTAGCCAATAACGGCAACTACGGTAATGTAGTGGGCGGCGGCACCGTCAGCTATGGCGGAAGCACCACTCTTTCCGCCAAGGCATACAACGGATATGTGTTTACCGGATGGGTAGAGGGCAATTCGGTAGTCAGCCGTGACGCATCGATCAAGCTCGAGAACCTTACGGTAGACCGCAAGCTCACCGCTGTATTCGAGAAGACTTCACGTACAGTGACATTGGCTGTATATCCCAAGGATACCGGTAAGGTTGAGGGAGGCGGAACGTATGATCTCGGCAAAGGAGCAACCATCAAGGCATCGGCCTATGACGGATGGGAGTTCCAGGGCTGGAAGGTCAATGACCAGTTCGTAAGCTACAATGCGGAATACAAGATAGAGAAGATCACACAGGATTACAGCTTTACAGCCGTATTTATCAAGAAGAACGCACCTGTATATGAGATATCCTCAGGTGTGGCAACCACGGGAGGCTCCATATCTCCATCCGGCAAATCCAATGTTGCCCAGGGAACCAACCTGACATACACCATTACTCCCAAGGCGGGATTCGCTGTCCTGGCTGTAGCGGTTGACGGTGTCCAGGTAGGTGCGGTAGGCTCCTATACATTTACCAACGTACAGGGACCTCATACCATATCGGCAGCCTTCGTACAGACGGATGCAGGCCAGAAGGCAGCTGCATCTTCGGGCAAACCGATCCAGACCAGCAAGGTCGAGACAGTGACCAAGACCGAAGCCAATACCGCTCCCGCACAGTCGACAGTGAATATCGATGAGGCGGCAGCAGGTAATGCGGGTGATGAATACGTTGAGGAAATGGATCTGACCGATATCGAGATCCCTACCGATGAGCAGCTTGGTATTGTAGAGGAGGTAGCAGCACCTTCGTCCGCAGTGACTCAGATGATGGGTATGTCACTGGATGAAGTAAGTGCCATGATCACCAGCGGTAATACGATGCCTGTTCTGGATGCAGCTTTCTATACCGGATCTCTGGGAGCTTATGTGGAAAATGCATATGAACCCAAGAACATGATCTCGATAGATTATCAGAACATGTCGGCAGAGGAACTGATGATGGCGACGGATGATACCATCAATCCCAGCCTTCCCGACCTCGATGTGGTAGTTCAGAGAATGCTCAGCACGGATGATGTCATGAAACTGGCTAAGGGCGGACATGTGGACATAGCAGTAAGCCTTTCCGGCATGGACAAGCCTGATGCCGTATCCGAGCGTATCATGAAGAATGCGGTAGGTCAGAAGCCCGTACAGTACTTCGATCTCACGATGCTCAAGAGTACCGATGGTTATACCGAGAGAGTGACCGAGCTTCCTACCACCATGGAGGTAGTTATCGAGATACCCGATGAGTATTTTGAGAAAGGCAAGACCTATTCGGTACTCAGGATCCACAACGGCGAGCTCAGTGTTCTGCCTGACCTGGATGATGATCCGAAGACCATCACATTCCGTACCGACAGATTCTCAACATACGCCATAGCCAAGCAGGTAACATCAGCCAATAACCTGGTAACATGGCTGGTTGCCGGTGCAGCTCTTGCATTCGGTGTAGCCATGACCTGTTTCCTGATCCTGATAGCACATCAGAGAAAATATGTGAAGGCGAGAAAACATGCACATAAATAATATAATCTCAGCAGACAAGGTTAATACGGGGCGTCAACGTGAAGTTGACGCCCTTAAGGCATTTTCGATCATCATGATGATCATCACACACTGTGTCGATGATCTGTATGTGAATTATGATGAGCATTTTATATCGAGCCTGATCAATGATATCCTGGCGCAGACCATTGGCGCGCAGGGGTTCATGATCTGTATGGGTTTGGGAATGATCTATTCCAGGCACGCCGAACCCAAGTCCTATGTTCACAGAGGTGTTAACATCCTTATCATAGGCCAGCTGCTCAACCTCATCAGATACGGACTTATTTTCTATGTATCCTATGCTATATCCGGAGATCCTCTGGCCAGAGCGCACTCTTTCCTGGTATTTTCCAGTGATATCCTGCAGTTTGCGGGTCTTTTCCTGATCCTTTCGGGACTGATCATGCAGCTGAAACTGAAGCCCGGTCACGTATTCGGTATTGCAGTCATAATGAATATCATAGGCATGGGACTCGCCGGCCGGATACACACAGGCAGCTATGCCCTTGACCAGCTCCTCGGCATGTTCATCTTTACGGATTCGGAGAGCTATTTCCCTCTGTTTAACTGGTTCATATTCCCGGCTTTCGGTATGTTGTTGGGTGAGCTTCTGACGCATGTTTCGGACAAAAAGAAATTCTATGCTCTCACGGCCATACCCTGCATGATAGTTTCCGTGATCTACTATTATGTAGCTGTCAATTTCGATCAGCCGGTATTCACCGCCATCAGAGAGTGGAAGAGCTTTTGTTACATGAGACTGCCGGACGCACTTGCCATGTTCTTTATCAATATGCTGGTGCTCTGTATATGGTTTCTCGTTACATCCGGACTATCCGATAAAGCGATGGAACCGGTCAGATTTGTATCGCGTAATATCAACAGATACTACTGCGTGCACTCCGTATTCATCTATATAACTGTGGGTATACTCTCGCTGGCGCTGGGTGTAGAGATCGATTCGCCTGCCAAATGCTATCTGACAGCTCTGATCATACTTATCTGCACTACAGTGATCGTATGGTTCTATGAGAAGTATATGGCTCGGAAGTGCGTGAAGTTTTTCGGCAGGCATAAATATGTATGGTATGCGATAGTGATCATACTGAGCATTGCCATATGTGTATGGTCCGCAGCCGGAGTGAGCGAGTTTCCGAATGTGACCAATGACTACTTGGAGTAGCCCCTGATTATGTGGTATCATATAGGGTGATTATCAGGAGGGAGAACTATGAGTTCTGACAACAGAGATGACCTGGCATATCGACGTGAACTGGTGGAGAAATACCGCCCCATAGTTGAGAAACTGGTCACCTATCTGCCCTGGCTCGAGTCGAAGAAGGGCGGCATGGTTAGTGACAGTTTCACCGGAGAGGGGATAGCGGAGCACTCGATACCTTTTCCGGTATATGATTCCACCGTGCTGGCACTGGTCAAGCTGCTCAACAGTACGCCCCTCATAGACAGAAACTATGTATATGTGTACTCCCGTAACCGCCTGAGGACTCATGAGGACGAGATCAGACTGATCCACAACAGCGAACTCAAGGATACCGCCAATATCGGTGCTGTCATGAGCAAATACGTACTCGAGGGCATGCATAAGGGCTCGATGTGGACAGAGGGCGTGACGAGCGGCATCTTCTATGAAGCCATCGTCCAGCTTAAGAAAAATATTGAATTCTGGGATGTTCCCATTCATTGAATATTTTATGTAAACCGCAGAAAGCGGCATCGGAAAGGAACTAAAATGGGTAAAGTCAAACGTATTTACGTGGAAAAGCAGGACCCCTACGCGGTCAGCGCCAGGCAGCTTGAAGAGGAGTGTGCAAGCTACCTCGGCATTCACTCGATCACTAAGATCAGGGTATTCATCCGTTATGATGTGGAAGGTATATCCGACGAGACATTTGAGAGGGCATGCAAGATGGTTTTTGCGGAGCCCCCGGTTGATATCCTGTATCACGAAGATATAGATTTACCATCAGGCGCCAGGGCATTCTCAGTCGAGTATCTGCCCGGTCAGTTCGATCAGAGAGCTGATTCAGCCGTACAGTGTGTCCAGTTCATCAATGAGGACGAGACACCTATCATCAGGACCGCCGTCACCTATATGATCATGGGTGACATCACGGACGAAGAATTCTCCAGGATCAGATCATATTGCATCAATCCCGTGGATTCGCGCGAGACCGGATTCGAGAAGCCGGATACTCTTGAGACCGATTATGATGAACCCGGGGATGTGAAGGTATTCGACGGATTCATATCGATGTCCGAGGAGGATATGCGCAGTCTCTACGAGTCGCTGGGGCTGGCGATGACATTCAAGGATTTCCTGCATATCAGGAGATACTTCGAGGATGAGGAGCATCGCGATCCTACGATGACCGAGATCAGGGTGCTCGATACCTACTGGTCGGATCACTGCAGACATACCACTTTCTCTACCGAGCTTAAGAATGTGGAGTTTGAGGACGGATATTATCGTACGCCCATCGAGACCACATACCAGAGTTACCTTGATACCAGAGCCGAGATATATGACGGCAGGGATGATAAGTTCCCCTGTCTGATGGATCTCGCACTCATGGCCATGAAGAAGCTCCGTGCCGAGGGGAAGCTCGAGGATATGGAAGTGTCCGATGAGATCAATGCCTGCTCCATCGTGGTTCCCGTGGACGTGGATTACGGCCAGGGACCCGAGCGTGAGGAATGGCTGGTATTCTTCAAGAACGAGACTCATAACCATCCTACCGAGATAGAGCCTTTCGGCGGTGCCGCCACATGTCTGGGCGGTGCTATCCGCGATCCGCTCTCCGGCAGGGGCTATGTATACCAGGCTATGCGTATCACGGGTGCAGCCGATCCTACTGTTCCCGTATCCGAGACACTTCATGGCAAACTCCCTCAGCAGAAGCTCGTCAGAGGAGCAGCCGACGGTTATTCTTCATATGGTAACCAGATAGGTCTGGCTACCGGATATGTGAAAGAGATATATCATCCCGATTATGTGGCCAAGCGTATGGAGATCGGGGCCGTTATGGGTGCCGCTCCCCGAAGGAATGTCATCAGAGCCACATCCGATCCCGGCGATATCATAATCCTGCTGGGCGGACGTACCGGCCGTGACGGTTGCGGCGGTGCGACGGGTTCATCCAAGGTACATACCGAGGAATCCATCGAGACCTGCGGCGCAGAGGTTCAGAAAGGTAATGCACCCACCGAGCGTAAGATACAGAGACTGTTCAGACGTCCCGAGGTGAGCCGTCTCATCAAGAAATGTAACGACTTCGGTGCAGGCGGTGTTTCTGTGGCCATAGGAGAGCTTGCGGACGGTCTGCGTGTGGATCTGGATAAGGTTCCGAAGAAGTATGCAGGACTCGACGGTACCGAGCTTGCCATATCGGAATCACAGGAGCGTATGGCCGTTGTCATAGCACCTGAGAACGTCCGGAAGTTCATGGGATATGTTGACGAGGAGAACCTTGAAGCCGTAGAGGTAGCCGTGGTCACTGAGGAACCCAGGCTGGTACTTAACTGGAGAGGTACTCCCATAGTTAACTTAAGCAGGGCATTTCTCGATACCAACGGTGCTCATCAGGAGACCGATGTTGTAGTCGATGTACCCGATGAAGATGCTAACTATCTGAATCAGTATGCCGTTGCAGGCACAGCTGAGGCACTTGAAGCGGGTGATGTGCACAAGGCCTGGATCGATCTTCTTTCCGACCTGAATGTCTGCTCGCAGAAGGGTCTGGTCGAGATGTTCGACGCATCCATCGGCGCAGGCAGTGTATATATGCCTTACGGCGGCAAGACTCAGCTCACCGAGACACAGGCCATGGTTGCGAAGCTGCCTGTTCTCAAGGGTACGACGGATGCCGTGACCATGATGAGCTACGGATTTGATCCCTATCTGTCGGCATGGAGTCCTTATCACGGAGCCGTATACGCAGTGACCGAATCCATGGCCAAGATCGTGGCTGCCGGAGGTGACGTGACACGCATCAGGTTCACATTTCAGGAGTACTTCCGCAGGATGACTTCCGAGCCTCACAGATGGAGCCAGCCTTTCGCCGCTCTGCTGGGAGCTTATGATGCACAGATAGGATACGGGTTACCGTCCATCGGCGGCAAGGACTCGATGTCCGGCACCTTTGAGCATATAGACGTACCTCCGACACTTGTTTCTTTTGCAGTGGATACGGGACTCGGAGATGAGATCATCACTCCGGAGCTTAAGTCCGTCGGAGATCAGATAGTACTGTTTGAGATAGAGCATGATGAGTACGATATCCCCGTATACGAGTCGGTACTTGAGCTGTATCAGGCGATCACCGCTCTGATACAGGAGGGGAATGTACGTGCGGCTTATGCCGTGGATTCCTACGGTGTGGCTTCGGCCCTGTCACATATGGCATTCGGCAACAGACTCGGAGTTACGATCGCATCGGATATGGATGCGGAAGAACTGTTTAAGAACGGCCTCGGTAATATCGTCTGTGAGGTACCGGCGTCAGCACTGGCTGTCTTGGATGCGCGTGAGATCGAGTATACGACCGTAGGTTCGGTCAACAGCGATCAGGCATTCATCGTCGGTAACGAGAGGATCACACTCGATGAAGCCATCGATGCATGGAAGAAACCTCTGGATGAGGTATTCCCTTATAATGCAAAAGACGATAAGAGTGAGGTTGACATAACACTGTATCATGCATCAGAGATCTATGTTTGCAAGGAAAAGGTGGCCAAACCCACCGTGTTTATCCCCGTATTCCCCGGCACCAACTGTGAGTATGATTCCTCCAGAGCATTTGAACGTGCTGGTGCGAATGTGGATGTACAGGTGTTCAGGAACCGGACTCCCGATGATATCAGGGAGAGCGTGGATGTATTTAAGCAGTCGATCAGGCAGGCCCAGATCATCATGTTCCCCGGAGGATTCTCGGCCGGTGATGAACCTGACGGGTCCGCGAAGTTCTTCGCTGCAGCCTTCAGGAACGAGCATATCAAAGAGGCTGTCATGGATCTGGTCAACAACAGGGACGGTCTGGTTCTGGGTATATGTAACGGATTCCAGGCACTCATCAAGCTGGGACTGGTGCCTTACGGTGAGATCTTAGAGGCTCAGGATCCCGATTCACCTACTCTGACCTTCAATACCATAGGCCGTCATATATCCAAGATGGTCTATACCAAAGTCGTATCGGACAAGTCTCCATGGCTGGCCGGTGCAGAGCTGGGGGCTACATACGTGAGTCCGGCTTCGCACGGAGAGGGCAGATTCGTAGCTTCGAACGAATGGCTCGATAAGCTGATCGCGAACGGTCAGGTGGCTACGGTATATGCATCGCCTGACGGAGATGTATCGATGGATGAGGAGTACAACATCAACGGCTCATACCGGTCCATCGAGGGTATCACGAGTCCGGACGGACGTATATACGGCAAGATGGCTCATGCCGAGCGACGGGGTGATCATGTGGCTATCAACATATACGGCGAGCAGGATCTGAAGATATTCGAGTCAGGTGTGGCTTACTTTAAATAATGATCGTTAATTACCAGAAGGAATTAGATAAGATTACGGGCGCTATCGATCAAGGACAGCGCCCGTCTCTGCTACTTCACTCCTGCTGTGCCCCTTGCTCCAGCTATTGTATGGAGTATCTGCGCGAGTATTTCGATATCACGGTCCTGTACTATAATCCGAATATATCTTCGGAGCCCGAGTATCGCAAGAGGCT
>CAJOID010000047.1 GCA_905234595.1 uncultured Lachnospiraceae bacterium
TTTATCTATGTCCATGCTGATTTTCCCAAGTGAAATTTCTGCAAGTCTAATTCTGCCTGAAAGTAGTGGTAAAAGTTTTATATGAGCAGATAAAAATCCAGCCGATAAAATTTGTTGATCTTCACTTTCATCAGTGAGAGCTAAATTATGTAACGTGTAGCCTTTTATTGGATTGCCAGTTATTCTGTCAGCAGTGAGTGAAATTTTATAGTGTTCGCTGAAATATTTCTCTGTCATTCCTAAAATCACATTGCCGCCTATATCAGCAAATGAAAGTATTGTCCACAAAATTATAAGCACTAAACTCAATCTCACGACAAATTTTTTGAGTCCTCGAAATTTTCGCCTTGATTGCTTGTTCAGTTTTCGCAGCCTCAATTTTCTTCCCCTTCGTCTTAATTGTGGTATCAATATGTCATCTACTTCAATTTCATGAGCCAATAAATTTCACTCCTCTTTAATAGTTTGGCTTAATTATAAGATAAAATATAAGCAATTTTTCACACGGGAGATATATTTTCATGACATCAATCAAACCTAGTCCGGGCTGTATGACAATTTTAGTGGGTCGCAAAGCTTCTTCAACAGGAGAAGTTCTTGTCGGGCATAACGAGGACGCGCCTGGACGCTTCACAATGCAAACTCACCTGGTACATAAAAAACGCAGGCATTCCGGCACAATGGCTAAATTTGAACCTGACCTTGCAGAGATTGAACTTGGACAAACTCGCACAAATTTATTCTGGGCTGAAGCAAAAACTTTCAGTGAAGATTATTCAGCTTGTAAGAGGATATTCCAAAGGCGATATCGTGGATGACGGCAGCTTTGAGGATAATATAGAAGGAGCTCTTGATCACGGACTTAAGGCCGGAGTATATTTCCTGACTCAGGCGACATCGGATGCCGAAGCGGTAGAGGAAGCCGAGTATGTTCTTGATCATATCTCGGGTTATGATATTGAATGCCCCATAGTGCTGGATGTAGAGCTTGTGGGCGGAGACGAGGGCAGGGGCAATGCCCTTTCGATGAGTGAGAGAACGCAATATGCGATCACCTTTCTGGAAACCATTAAGGATGCAGGTTATGATGTATGTATATACGGTAATCTAAAGACATTCCTGCTGATGCTCGATATGCAGCAGCTCGAGGATTACAGTAAATGGTTTGCAGGATATACAGACACACCGTATTTCCCTTATGAAATGGATATGTGGCAATATACGGACACCGGCAGGGTCGACGGTATCCAGGGTAACGTGGATATCAATATCAGATTCCTGCGCCAGTGATTTGATCAGGGGGTTATGTTATGAAGTATGAATTTAAGAGCAAGGTTGAGTTCAGAGATACTGCCAATATGATGGCTGTTCCGTTTAATGTATGGGAAGTATGTGAAGTTGTAGGCAAGGCTCCCGTCAGAGTCTGCTTCGACGATATATGCTTTACCTGCAATATGGAATCCAGAGGGCAGGGGTATTATGATATACCGATATCCGATGATATCATCAATTCCGTGGAACCCGGCAAAGAGTATACAGTATCTCTTCAGATAGTCGGCAATAACCTTGATATATCCGATTCTCCGTACTGGGAAGCCAATCCCATCAGGAGAGTGGATCATGTCGATCTGGTGACTCAGCCCTGGGACGGCCTCTGCGGACAGGCTGCGGTTGCCATGATCGCAGGAGTATCTCTGGATGAGGCATGTGATCTGATGCACTGCCGTGAATGGCAGGCCAATATGGCTAAGATGATCACTACACTTGATTACCTCGGTATCCCTCATTCATCTACTCTTGTATATACTCTGGGACGTGAATGTGAGCTGCCCAAATGTGCGATACTCATGGAGAAGATGGGACGATACAGCCATTATCTGGTTACATTCGACGGGAAGTTCTATGATCCCAACACGGGTATAACGAGCGAGTTCGACCTCGGTAAACTTATCGGTTACCTGGAGATAGGAGCCGTATAATAATTATTTTTTTGGTCAAGACAAAATACTTGACACTATAAAAACCCTGTAGTACTATAGCCTATGTGCGCGTATAAAGTAGGATTACTTTACACCTGACGGAATCGGGATCGTACATATGGAAAAAATAGTACAACAGGGTATTTTATATGATTTCTACGGTGAGCTGCTTACGGAACATCAGCGTAATGTGTATGAATCCGTAGTATATGAGAATCTCTCACTGGGAGAGATAGCCGACGAGATGAACATAAGCCGCCAGGCTGTACATGATATGATCAAGCGTACCGACCGTATTCTGGAGGATTATGAAGCCCGTCTGGGACTGGTCAAAAGATTCGGTGAGATACGTAAGCGTATAGAGGAACTGGAAGCAATGTCTCAGGCTGACAGCGAAGTGTACAGGCTCTGTGAAGAGATCAAGGACCTTCTGTAATATATGGCATTTGAGGGACTTACAGATAAACTTCAGAATATATTTAAGAATCTTAGGGGCAAGGGACGTCTTTCCGAGGAAGATGTAAAACTTGCTCTTAAGGAAGTCCGTATGGCTCTGCTTGAGGCGGATGTAAACTTCAAGGTGGTCAAACAGTTCGTTAAGTCAGTTGAGGAGAAAGCCGTCGGTGAGGATGTTTTAAACGGCTTGAATCCTGCCCAGATGGTCATCAAGATCGTCCGTGACGAGATGACGGACCTGATGGGATCCGAGGTTACCGATATCAGGTATGAACCCGGCAAGAGCCTCACAGTCATCATGATGTGCGGTCTCCAGGGTGCAGGTAAGACCACAACGGCCGCCAAGCTTGCAGGCAAGATGAAGCTTAAGAGCAAGAAGGTTCTGCTCGCAGCCTGTGATACATACAGGCCTGCAGCTATCACACAGCTTGAAGTCAATGCCAGGAAGCAGCAGGTTGACTGTTTCTCAATGGGAGATAAGATAAGCCCCGTAGAGATAGCCAAAGCTGCTTATGAAAAAGCAACTGCAGAGAACTACAATGTTCTGATCATAGATACGGCCGGACGTCTCCATATCGATGAGGAGATGATGAATGAGCTTAAGGCAATCAAGAGTAACGTGTCTGTACATCAGACAATACTCGTGGTCGATGCCATGACCGGTCAGGATGCCGTCAATGTGGCAGGTGATTTCGATACACAGATCGGCATAGACGGTGTGATCCTGTCAAAGAGCGATTCAGATACCAGAGGCGGTGCTGCACTTTCAGTCAAAGCCGTTACGGGTAAGCCGATACTTTTTGTCGGTATGGGTGAGAAACTCTCGGATCTGGAGCCTTTCTATCCTGACAGGATGACGAGCCGTATACTCGGTATGGGCGATGTGCTCACACTGATAGATAAAGCTCAGGAGAATATCGATATAGACGAGGCCAAATCCAGAGATATGGCCGATCGTATGAAGAAGGGCAGGTTCGACTTCAACGATTATCTCGAGAGCATGAAACAGATGCGTAATATGGGCGGTCTGTCATCGATACTGGGCATGCTGGGAATGGGATCCCAGATGAAGGGCGTGGATCTGGAATCCATGGCTAATGAGAAACAGATGGGGCATATGGAAGCCATAGTGCTGTCCATGACACCTGCTGAGCGATCGGATCCCAAACTGCTCACTCCCTCAAGGAAACATCGTATTGCCAGGGGAGCGGGTCTGGATATAAGCGAAGTCAATCGTTTCATCAAACAGTTTGAACAGTCGCAGAAACTGATGAAACAGATGGGCGGCGCCGGTAAACGCGGATTTAAACTGCCGGGAGGCTTCGGCGGACTTGGTGGTTTATTTTAATAAAACATATGGAGGTAAAACATGGCAGTAAAGATCAGATTAAGAAGAATGGGTAAGAAAAAGGAGCCCTACTACAGAGTAGTGGTTGCTGATTCAAGATCACCCCGTGACGGAAGATTCATAGCTGAGATCGGTACATATGATCCCAATACGGATCCTTCCACATTCAAGGTTGATGAAGAAGAGGCCAAGAAGTGGATCGCCAACGGAGCACAGCCTACCGAGGTAGTAACCAAACTGTTCAAGGTTGCCGGGATCATATAAGAGGTGACTGGAATGAAAGAATTGGTAGAAGTAATTGCCAAGGCGCTGGTAGACAAGCCCGATGAAGTGGTGGTTACCGAAGAAGAATCAGGCAGGAACCTGATTGTGAAGCTTCATGTAGCCGAATCGGATATGGGCAAGGTTATCGGCAAACAGGGCAGAATAGCTAAAGCGATCCGTTCTGTTGTTAAAGCGGCTTCTACTTCCGACAACAGAAGGGTGGATGTGGAAATAGTCGAATGACAGACAGATTTCAGGTAGGAGTCATTACATCGACTCACGGTATACGCGGCGAGGTAAAAGTATATCCGACCACGGATGATGTCCGCAGGTTTAGGAAACTTAAGACAGTGACCGCCGATACCGGACACGAGAGTCTCGTACTTCATATCAGAAGCGTTAAGTTTTTTAAACAGTTTGTTATACTTAGCTTCGATGAATACAATGACATCAATGAAGTCGGGTTTCTTAAGAAGGCATCACTCACCATCGACCGGAGCGACGCGGTATCCCTTGATAAGGACGAATACTTCGTAGCTGATCTGATAGGTCTTAAATGTATCACCGATACAGGTGAGACTCTGGGTGAGATAAAGGATGTACTTGAGACCGGTGCCAATGATGTATATGTCATAAGGCAGGCCGACAATTCGGAATTACTTGTTCCGGCCATTAAGGATTGTATCTTTGGTGTGGATATGGACGAGGGGATCATGAAGATCCATCTTCTGGAGGGGCTGATATGACCAGATTCAGCGTCATGACGCTTTTTCCGGAAATGATCGATGCAGGTCTGAACGTATCCATTCTGGCCAGAGCCGCAGGAAAGGGACTGATCGACATAAATGCCGTGAATATCCGGGATTACACGGATAACAAACATGGCAGAGTCGATGATTATACTTATGGCGGCGGTGCGGGTATGCTGATGCAGGCGCAGCCCATATATGACTGTTATCAGGCACTTACGGATGATCACCCTGCCGGCCGTGTCATATATGTGACACCCCAGGGCAGGACGTTTGATCAGAACATGGCCCGTGAACTCGCAGAGGAGGAACATATAGTTTTTCTGTGCGGTCACTATGAGGGAGTAGATGAAAGAGTCCTGGAGGCTATAGTAACCGACTATGTATCTATCGGTGATTATGTTCTCACAGGCGGTGAACTGCCCGCTATGGTCATGATAGACGCTATCTCGAGGCATATACCGGGAGTATTGCATAACGAGGAAAGCACCGATACGGAGAGTTTCGCGGAAGGGTTGCTGGAATATCCGCAATATACCCGTCCCGAAGAGTGGATGGGACGAAAAGTCCCTGAGATACTCCTAAGCGGTGATCATGCAAAGGTCGATGTATGGCGACATCAGGAATCGCTAATCAGGACTAAACAGAGACGACCGGATCTGTATGATGTCTATATGGCATCTCATCCGGAAGATACGAAATAAGTAATAAGGAGGAGCATTATGAGCGATATAATAAGAGAGATCGAGAACGAGCAGCTTAAAGAGAATGCGCCCGAGCTCAATGTAGGTGATACCGTTAAGGTTCACGGTAAGATCAAAGAGGGCAACCGTGAAAGGATCCAGGTATTCGAGGGTACAATCATCAAGGTTCAGGGAACAGGCTCAAGAAAGACATTTACCGTACGTAAGAATTCAAACGGCGTAGGTGTTGAGAAGACCTGGCCCGTACACTCACCCCTTGTTGAGAAGGTTGAGATCGTAAGATCCGGTAAAGTCCGCAGAGCAAAACTGACATATCTGCGCGGCAGAATCGGTAAGGCTGCAAAGGTTAAAGAGAAGGTTAAATGATCTGATACTCATTGCCACACAAGTAACGGGGCACCCTGTCGGGTGCCTCGTTTTTATGGTATAATAAATTAGTTATGGCTAAAGTTAAAGGGCTCACTTTCTATCATAAAGAAAGCAAACTGAATAAAGAATCCGCCAAGAGTATTCTGGAGCTTGTGGCAGCAACGCTTATCACTGTGTTTCTGGCGTTCGGTATCACATATGTATTCGGCAGCAGAACAGGTGTCATAGGTGACTCGATGGAGGATGCTCTTCCCGCATCGAGCCAGATTCTGATCAACAGATTCGTTTATATGGTATCTGCCCCCAAGCGCGGAGATGTTGTCGTTTTTCTGCCATATGGCAATACCAATACGCATTACTATACCAAGAGGATAGTAGGACTCCCGGGTGAGACCGTACAGATCATGGACGGGAGACTGTATATAGACGGCTATGCGGCTGAATCGCAGGATGCTTATGATTACATGGAGGATGCCGGTATGGCCGGTTCGCCCATAGTACTCGGAGAGCGTGAGTATTTCGTTTTAGGTGATAACCGTAACAGTTCGGAGGATTCGAGATCCGGTAATATCGGCCCCGTGAACAGGGCCAATATCATCGGCAAGGCCTGGCTGGTCATTCCCGGCAAAGACGGCCGTGTGAGTCTCGTGGAGTGATGATATGAATATACAATGGTATCCGGGGCATATGACCAAAGCGCTCAGGCAGATGAAGGATGACATGAAACTCATCGATCTCGTCATCGAGCTTCTGGATGCGAGAATACCTGTTTCGTCGCGTAACCCGGACATAGATTCCCTGGCATCAGGTAAGTCCCGGATAGTCCTGCTTAATAAATCCGATCTGGCCGATCCGGATGCGGTAAATAACTGGAAGGCATATTTTGAAGGCCAGGGGATCATATGCATCCCTCTTGATTCCAGGATCAACCATGATATGGACAGGATACGTGCCTGCTGCCGCGAGGCATGTGCTGCCAGGATAGAACGTGACCGCGCAAGAGGGATCAAGAACAGACCTGTCAGAGCCATGGTGGCCGGTATACCGAATGTAGGTAAATCAACGTTCATTAATTCTTTTGCAGGCAGAGCAAGTGCCCGGACGGGTAATAAACCCGGTGTTACCAAGGGGGCACAGTGGATAAAGATAGATAAACAGCTCGAACTGCTCGATACTCCGGGCATACTGTGGCCCAAGTTCGAGGATGAAGCCGTGGGGCGTAATCTGGCGCTTATCGGATCCATCAATGATGAGGTCATAAGCCGCGACGAGCTGTGTGAGATATTGTTGGAATACATGAATGCGCATTATCCTGATTCACTTGATCAAAGATACGGCGGACGGGATATGGATGCGATAGCCGCAAGACTCGGATGTGTCGGAAAAGGCGGAGAATTTGATCATACCAGAGCCTGTAAGGGATTCCTTGATGACTTCAGATCCGGCAGACTTGGAAGAATAAACCTGGAGGTAGCACCATGAATGAGAAAACCAAAGAATTTCTGTCACTGTCGATCTATCTGCTGATAGTACTGTTACTGTCTTATCTGTTTGTACACTACGTGGGACAGAGAACACTGGTAAACGGAGTATCGATGGAAGACACGCTGCAGGACGGAGACAATCTGCTGGTAGATAAAATATCTTACAGGTTTCATGATCCCGAACGTTTTGATGTCATCGTGTTCAAGTACACACATAAGGACAATACCTACTATGTGAAGCGTGTAATAGGCCTTCCGGGTGAGACTGTACAGATAGATAATACCGGAAGCATATATATCAACGGCAATCTGATAGAAGAGCATTACGGGTTTGAGACGATCAAGGATCCGGGAATAGCCGCTGCACCGATCACGCTGGGAGAAGATGAGTTCTTTGTACTCGGAGACAACAGGAACAACTCTGCGGATTCCCGCTTTGAGCAGGTTGGTAACATAAACCGTAATATCATAATCGGACGGGCCTGGGTACGTATATGGCCGCTGCATAATGCCGGAAAGGTTGCGGATATAAAATGATAAGTGAAAAGGAACTCGAGCGCCTCGAGATCATGGCCCGGTATGAGGAGGAATACTCCGAATACGAATTCATATGCGGTATAGATGAAGTCGGCAGAGGGCCTCTTGCCGGTCCTGTGGTGGCAGGAGCCGTCATCCTTCCTAAGGGTGCCAGGATCCCGTATGTTAACGATTCCAAGAAACTGTCTGAAAAGAAAAGAGAAGCATTATACGATGTGATCATGGAACAGGCGGTGTCGGTAGGTATAGGCATGTCCGACCATGAGAAGATAGATGAGATCAATATTCTGCAGGCTACTTATGCGGCAATGAGAGAAGCTATCTCAAAACTTGATCCCCAGCCGGACCTGCTTCTAAATGATGCCGTGACCATACCGGAGGTTAATATCCGTCAGGTTCCGATAGTAAAAGGCGACGCCAAGTCAATGAGTATAGCGGCTGCCAGCATTATAGCCAAGGTTACAAGAGACCGGATGATGGTCGAATATGACAGCGTATATCCCGGTTACGGATTTGCCAGTAACAAGGGATACGGAACCGTGGTACATATCGAAGCATTAAAGTCGCTTGGACCGACCCCCATACACAGACGAAGCTTTATTAAGAATTTTGTTTGATCCGGTTAAAACATAAAAATGATCATCAACGGGATAAATCCACTCCAATTGAATATACAGCAGGGATCCGGTGCGGAAGTACGGCCTCAGACGGGTGGACAGACTCCTGCACAGGCCGATGCCGGAGGTAACAGGCCGGCACTCAGCGGCGGAGATACTCTGACGGGACAGATCCTCTCCAGATCGGACGGTGAGGTTCAGATATCCTTAGGCGGTGATTCCGTGATTTCCGCCAGGATGGATATAGCTGCGGATCTGCCGGTCGGCAGTACTGTTACGTTTACTGTTTTAAGCTCTGACGGCAACGGAGTTACTTTATCGCCTCTTCTTACCAATACCGATACCAGCAGTTCGCTGAATACCGCTCTTATGAATGCGGGGCTTCAGATCGATGCCCGTAATCTCAGCATGGTCAGTTCCATGATGGAACGCGGTATGTCCATCGGTAAGGAAGAACTCATACGGATGACTCAGTCGCTTTCGGGATTACCCGACTCGAGTATCGGCGATGCTGTTATGCTCAGATCTCTGGGTATACAGCCTACCCCCGATAATATCGAACAGTTCCATGCCTATCAGGGATATGAACATCAGGTCAGTACCGCTGTTAATGAGATAATGGATATGGTGCCCCAGACTGTGCAGTCTATGATCGCAGAAGGCGATATATCCGCTGCCATAGATATGACCCGTGACCTGCTGGATATATTCACCGGGCAGGGTGCCATGGAGCAGATGACTGATTCGGAACTTGTCATGAGCGGGATGGAAGCTCCGATCAATACGGTACTTAACGGAAGCGAGCTCACCGAACTCGCCGATCTGCTTACGGAGAACGGTATAGATCCCGGCTTCGCCGAAAGCATGGCAGCCGGTGAAGTGTCACTCAATGATGTGATGTTCATCATAGATGATCTGGTCAATACTGCGGCCGGTTCCAGAGAGATGGCTGCGGATACTGATATAGCCGCTGCCGGCAATGAACCCGTCATATCCATGGAGACCCGGGTCACGCCTGACGGATCGGTGATGGTTTCCTTAACCGAAGAGAACGGCCGGCCGGATACCGTTCCTCAGGATCCGTCCCTTAATCCGGAAGCAGCTGCCGGACAGGATAAGGCAGATGCTCCCGCTGCAGGGTCCGGATCGGCAGGTCTGGACTTCCTGAGTGCACTTAAACCAGACGCGATCGACAGTAATACTCTCAAAGAGGCGCTTAACACCGCTCAGGATATAAATACACGTGCTCATACCGCGGGTATCCTGAAACTCATTCAGTCCAAACCCATGAGCACCATCATGCAGACCGCACTGAATAATCAATGGAAGCTTACTCCCGGACAGGTTGGTGAAGATAAGCAGGTTTCCGATCTCTACAGACGGATGACCGAGCAGACAAGCCGGATCCTGAATGCGCTTAATGATCAGGCTAAAAGCGATACTCCTCTTGCACAGAGCGTGAATGATCTGTCCAAAAACATGAATTTCATGAATGAACTGAACAACATGTTCAACTATGTTCAGCTTCCGATGAAACTGTCGGGCAATGATGCACACGGTGAACTGTATGTATACAGTAACAAGAAGCATATGGCATCACCTGACGGTAATATATCCGCGCTCCTGCATCTCGACATGGATAATCTGGGGCCTACGGATGTATATGTGACGATGAATTCCTCCAGTCATGTCAATACTCATTTCTATCTTCCGGATGATGAAGCCCTGGATCTGATCGCGGCTCATATCGATGAGCTGAACGCGCGTATCGAGAGCCGCGGGTATTCGTGTACCTCCGAGATATCCAAGCGTGAAGAGATGAGTAACATCATGCAGGAGATAGTCGATGACAATAAATCGGTCGTTCCCGTATCGATTTCCAATTTTGATGCGAGGGCATAAGAGTGGCCAAGGACAGATCACCCAAGATCAAAACAGCCATAGCGCTTGAATATGATCCCGAAAAGGAAGCCCCGGTCGTCATTGCATCCGGCCGCGGAGAACTGGCCGAGAAGATCATTGAGAAAGCCAGGGAGAACAAGGTACCCGTTCACCAGGACGGAGAACTGGCCGAGACACTCTCCAAACTGGAGATAGGCGATATGATCCCGCCTGAACTCTATGAAGTGGTCGCTGAGATCCTGGTATTTGTAGACTCCATGGACAAGATCAAAAAGAAGATCGATGCCGCGCACTCGGTTAAACTCTGACGGGTATCAAATATGAATAAAAGAAAGACCGGCACCGTACATGAAGAGATGGCAGGGCTGTTTCTCAATGCGAACCGTATCAGAGGACTGACCTATAATTACAGAACCCGCATCGGAGAGATAGATATCATAGGATATGACGGTGATGTTTTGGTCTTTTTTGAGGTAAAATACCGTTCGGGCTCCAAAGCGGGATATGCCGCCGAGGCCGTAGATCTACGTAAGCAATACAGGATATGCAGGGTTTCCGATCAGTATATGATGACCCATCATGTAAAGCCGGATACACAGGTCCGATATGATGTGATCGCCATGGACGGTGACAATATCGACTGGATAGAGAATGCATTTGATTATATTCCGAGACAGAATTAAATGACAGAACACAAAGCAGGAGAAATCAGATATTTAAGCTTCGCCTCTCTCGATGATCTCGGGTGTGTGACTGATATATTCACGACCAGAGAAGGCGGTGTCAGTACCGGTTATCACCGTTCCATGAATCTGTCATATACTAACGGTGATGATCCCGGGAACGTAGATGCGAACTATCGTATCATATCCGATGTGATAGGAGTCGATGTGGATCATATAGTCAGGACACAGCAGACTCATACCACCAATGTGATCCGGGTGACTGAGGATATGGTTTATGACGACGGACAGCTGCATGCACCCGGTTACCGGGATGTGGACGGCCTGATCACGGATATCCCCGGCATAGCGCTTGCCACGTTCTATGCAGACTGTGTTCCGCTGTATTTCGTTGATCCCGTAAGATGTGCCATAGGTTTATCGCACTCCGGATGGAGAGGAACCGTGGCAGGTATGGCCAAAGTCACTGTGGACGCCATGACGGATGCGTTCGGATCGGATCCCTCTGATATATATGCAGCGATCGGCCCGTCCATCAGCCGCGCCAACTATGAAGTGAGCGAGGCTGTTGCAGAGGCATTCAGACGTGCATTCGGGGATGACACTGACCGGGTGATGGATCCCGGCAGGGAGCAGGGGAAGTACCAGCTGGATCTGTGGGAAGCCAACCGTATCATGATGATGCGCGCGGGTATTCCTGAAGAGCATATAGAAGTTGCAGGCATATGCACATACGATAATTCCGACTGGCTGTTCTCGCATCGCGCATCCGATGGCAAAAGAGGCAATATGGCCGCTTTTCTCGTGCTTAAGAGTGAATGATGATATGACGGTATCCGTATGCATGACCGTATACAATATAGAATCGTATATGCGCAGGAGCATCGAATCCGTTCTGGCGCAGACGTATCATGACCTTGAGATCATCATGGTAGATGACGGATCGACAGATTCATCGGGAGCCATATGCGATGAATATGCATCCAGTGACAGCAGGATCAGGGTTATCCATAAAGAAAACGGAGGGATCCCTTCAGCGAGAAATGCATGTCTGGACGCTGTGACCGGAGATTACATATGCTGGATCGACGGTGATGACGCCATGGAACCGGATATGATAGAAGAGATGCTCAAGGCACTTGTGAAGTCTGATGCCGATATGTGTGTGTGCCGGTACAGACAGGTCTTTGCAGATCATACCATCGACGGCAGTACAGGGCAGACATATGTATATGAGGGACGTGAGCTTATGGAGCAGTTCCTCAAAGAAGATGAGCGATTCCTGATCCAGAATGCCGTATGGAATAAAATGTATAAGACCGGACTGACACAGGGCCTGAGATTTCCCGAGATGTGGTATGAGGATATGGTCTATACCTTCTTCCTGCTGGACAGATCCCGGAGAAGTGTCTATCTGGACAAGGCATATTATGATTACACGCGGGACAGAGAGGATTCACAGACCAATGCAGGTATCAATCCGCATACATACACTGATCTGATCCCGGCGCTCTATGAACGCTCCGAGCACCTGGAGAAAAAAGGCCGTCACGATCTGGCCCTTATTTCAGACTACATGCTGTACAAGCGGCTCCTGATATACTATAAGACCGTATCCGGGAGCAATGATCCCGACAAGAAAGAACATCTGCGCTTTCTGGAGGATCATATCCGGAAAGGTACGGGTTATTTTGAAGAGATCTACGGCATTCCGTATGCCAATCCGAATGAATACAGCAAGATGAAGATATTCCTTCGTTCACCCGTACTGTATTTACTGACCATGAAGATCAACGACACGTTTATAATCCCGGTTAAGGTTAAGCGTGCAAAAAGGAAATAAGAAATGTTTGCTATTCTTAAAAAAGTTTTTCATATACTGACTAAAGACCAGAGGCGTAAGATATACGGACTGTGCATACTGATCTTCATCGGGGCTCTTCTCGAGATGCTGGGCTTAAGCCTGATAATGCCCATAGTAGAGGGCGTCATGTATCCGGATCACCTGATGCAGAATACATATATCGTGATGCTCGATAAGTATGTGCATTTCGAGACGCCCAATGACTGCATACTGTTCCTGATCGGGACTATCATAGTCATTTATTTCGTGAAAAACGGATACCTGCTCTTGGAGACTTATATCCAGGCGAAATTTGTCAATAATAATCAGTCGGTCACTATCAGCTATATGCTCGAAGAATATTTAAACCGGCCTTATGAGTATTATCTGAATGCTGATATTCCCACTATCTTTCGTGTCATAGACGGTGATGTGCCCAAGGTGTTCACCGTGATCCTGCAGTTTATAATGCTGTTCACCGAGTTGATGGTCTCGCTGGTCCTGGGACTGTATCTGCTCATATCCAATCCTTCGATGACGATCCTGCTGCTGGCCATCATGGTGGTCCTGACCGTGGTGATCACCAAGGTGTTCAGGCCCATCCTTAACCGGCTGGGTGCAAAGACTCAGGAGCTTCAGAGCCGTATGGGCAAGTGGAGACTGCAGTCCATCTACGGTATCAAGGATGTGAAGATCCTGCACAAGGAGCATTATTTTGCATCAAGCTTCGGACGATATTCGGATATAAATGCGGATATCCTGTGCAAATATATGGTCCTCAACAATACGCCGAGACTATTTCTTGAAACATTCTGTATATCCGGTATCCTGGCATATATCGCAGGTTGTATCATACTCGGATCCGATATGACCAGTCTGGTACCGGCCATCAGTGCATTTGCGGTCGCTGCCATGAGACTGCTTCCTTCCGTCAACAGAGTAAACACATATATAAGCAACATCGCATACTTTGAGCCGAGCGTTAACTATGTATACGATAATGTGGACTTCTCGGCATACAGGAAGCACGGACATTTCGTGACCGAAGAAGATGTGACCGGTCCCGAGATCACCCTGGATAAAGAGATACGCATGGAAGATGTGGTATATAAGTATCCCGAATCCGATAAGCTGATACTCGACCATGCCGGTATGGTAGTGCCCCGTGGTGCCTCCGTAGGCGTGATGGGGCCTTCGGGTGCGGGCAAGTCTACCGCCGTGGATGTTCTGCTCGGATTACTTAAGATGCAGAGCGGCCGTATAACCTGTGACGGACGTGACATATTCGAGAACTATCCCAGCTGGCTGTCACATATAGGATACATACCGCAGAGTATATACCTGACCGATGATTCGATCAGAGAGAATATTGCATTCGGCGTGGCACCCGATGAGATAGATGATACGAGAGTATGGCAGGTGCTTAAGGAAGCTCAGCTTGATGATCTGATCCGTGAGATGCCCGAACAGCTTGAGACAACCATAGGAGAGCGGGGCGTGAGACTCTCGGGCGGCCAGAGACAGCGTCTGGGTATAGCCAGAG
>CAJOID010000048.1 GCA_905234595.1 uncultured Lachnospiraceae bacterium
GTTGGTAGTTTCCGAATAATCTGGCCATGGTCTTCCATAAATAATCGATCCTTCGAATATTCGATCTATACCTCGTCCGGTTTTTTCGGCCAGCCCAATCCTTTTCAATGCATCTGCTAGAGCAGGATTTTTTCCATGGGGTTCTACAGTAAGCAAATTATCCAGGGTGACTCCTTCTATGAATCCTCCGGGGTTACTGATAGTCAATCCCTCATCATCAATCAATACCCTAACGGTTCCAAGCATCGTGTAATCTCTATGGCAAAAGGCATTTATCAGCCCCTCCCTAAAAGCTGCCTTGTCAAATTCCGGTATTGCAACTCTAAATAAACCATACTCCACCTCACGCTCTGGATTCCACGCTTCAGAATACGTTTCAAACTCTTCAAACACTTCTAACAAAGGGGCTGTTGTTTCCATATTAATCTTCACCTTTGTCCCCTCTAACACCTGAAATGATGCTCTTACAGTAGGCATCAGCTCAGCTATTCTATCTTCCCTTCCCATAACCAGCATTCCTGTTACCGTTGGATAAGTTATCCCGTCTATCTCTGTAGTAAAACGGAGTGCCTTGTCCAGTTCTTCATCAGATAACGCCAGCAAATTCTTCTCTCCTCCGGGTTTTAGCTGTATTATATTTCGTAATCTTTTTCTTTGATTTGGATCAAAATCATGCACAGTAGCCCCTGCTAGGGGATTCGCAGAATAATCATATAATGCCATTTCCGATAGTCTGGGCATAATTTCATATGGATACATCGGAACCACTTCGGGTAAACCATCAACCTTCAGTTTGCGTTTCAATATTCTTCCAGAACTGGTAGATACCACAGTTCTACTTATCGGAACCTCAATCTTAAGCACATCTTTCTCTTCTTCAGTGATAACCTCCGCACGAACCGACACCGATGGCACAGTCTTATTTGCAATAAGCGCCGTGACACCTATTGCATCTCTGTGTTCTTTACTCACTCCGGTTATCTCACCATCATCTTCAACCCCCAAATACAGAACACCACCCTTGGAATTACTCATTCCAACTATTTCATCAATTAACTCATTATCAGGATAGCCTTTTAAATCACTTTTAAATTCAATATAAAGATCTTCTTTATATGGTATTATTCGCATCTGACACCTCTTTTAATTTGTTTCTAACTCAATTATAACTCATTGTGTTTATTTGTCGAGTTAAATTGAGTTAAAATTGAATTAAAGTGAATTAGAATAACTGGAAAGGTTATAACGAAGGAATGTCGTTATCCATTTAGAACTTTTGCGGCATAGGAACAGGTCGGAATCACAGAGGCTTTAGCTTTCTCAGCCGCCTCGACTATCTTATACACGAGGCGCTTGGCTATGCCTTTTCCACCATACTCCGGCATTACTTCGGTATGATATATATTCCATCCATCAGGAGTAACCCGGTAGTCACACTCGCCGATCTGACGGTTGCCGTCGTAAGCTATGCTTTTGCACGCGTCTGTATCCAACTTAACGGATATTTCATGATTATACACGCAGGTAAGCGCTCCTGACGGGCACTCGCTTACGGTCTGCCAGATTTCCGCCGTGGGAGCTATCGTCACATCTATCCAGGGCTTTCTCGATATATCAAATGTCTGCGGACTGCCGTATACACATTTCTTCGCATGACGGCACTTCTCTGAATCCCAGAATACGGTTATGTCGTTGTTTTCATATATTCGATGCATGATTATATATCCTCTATACGATTTTTGCATTATATCCGTTCTGCTCGTAATCGCGGGCTATGCATATATAACATTGTGTTCACTTTCTAAGCGCTTCCCTTTTTTGCCGATATTCTATAATTGGCATATCAGCAGCAACAAGGGTTTCATTCATCCTAAGTTCAGAGGCCTTTGGTAGCTGAGTGATCACGATTCTCTTGTCCTGTCGTTCAACGATCTTGTTGGCGCGACTTCCCAGCCAGGCTATCAGCTTATCTATCACCCTTATTCCGGTGATCTTATTATAGAATCTGAGCGCTATAATAGAGTTCTCATCATCAACCGGGATGAAATATGCCAGAATCATGATTTTATCCGTCACATGATTAAGCCACATATTAGGAAATTTAAATGTCAGATTGGTGGATTTGATCACACATTCCTCAGCGGGTTTCGGCGTTTGCCCGGAATCCACTTCATTATTAGCACTGGTCTGCAGCGTATTATCGTCAAGCCATACAACCTTCGGACCATTCACAAGACATCTGTTGCCACGGCCTATCGTTGTTCTATGCACGAACGCGAGATGTGAAACATCCAGTTGATTCTCGATAACTCTGGAATAATGCACGCCCCACTCGTCCATGATCTCGTCATACGTATACGACTTGTCAGTTATTACGTCAAAACAGTCCGGTTCGTGATCCGGAACCACGTCACCATACCATACAAATACAATGTCGCCGATTTCACGTGTTTCATAACTTTTCAGATTAAATCGCGAAAAGTCGTCTTTCGATGCCCTTCCCTCTGATGGCACATATATACATTTGCCTTTTATATCATATTCAATACCGTGAAATGGACACTTAATGTGATCATCCACGATACAGCCTGCTGCCAAAGAAGCGCCCCTATGTGCACACAGATCTGTTACACATCCAATCTCGCCCGTCCGACTTCTGTAAAGAATCAGATTCCGGCCAAATCTCTTAAGTCCGGTCAGTTTACCGGGCTTCACAGATGATGATGAAGTTATTGCATACCATTGATTCGATATCATAGTTTTCCTTTCGTATAAGATTTACTAGTTATTTATGCGTTCGGTAGAGCCTGTTCCGCAAACGGAGTTTAGGAGGAGGAGTTTCATATTTTTTCAGGTGTTTATTTAATTCGGTTGATCGTGGTTCCGCCTACCATGTACGCACTGCTTGCAAGATCGATGAGCGGCTTATCTGACAGGGAATCGGTATATACACTTATATCATAATCCCCGAGGTCAGGGACGGCTTCTGTCAGGCGGGATACCTTGTGCTTCCCATAACATGTGGTGAATTCCGACTGTGGGTTCCGGAGGTCGGGATTCAATGTAATATTCCGGTTGACACTTGCATCTAATGAGTTGGCTATTATCGTGATATCCGGCCATAAATCTCCAATAACCTCTTTGATCAGCTCTGTCTCGGAAGCGGATACGATCACGATCCGGTCAAATTGTTTTGCCTTGATATCCTCTATGACCGCAGTGTTGATCAGGGATCTGAGTGTCGCTATGTATGAATCGTGCTTTTCCTGCGGAAGTCCATAATACAGTCTGAGCAGTTGCTCTTTGAATCTGCTTCTGGCCTTCAGGGCGATGTTCTTTTTATCCTGTGACGGGATCATCCGGCTCACTATGATGCCGATTCCGGCTGTCACGAGTGACGGGCGCAGATACCACTTCTCCCGCTTCATGATATAAGCAAGCGAGTCTGTGAGGATCAATGTATCATCGAAGTCTGCAATGCATAGGGTTTTCATGTGATTACCCCCTCAAAATGCTATCAGCTCGCCGAACAGCTCTATAGCGAATGCATCTGTCATGCCGGATATGAAATCTATGATCGCATGACAGTATATATCCCTGGTTTCAAGGGATGAATATATCTTCTCATTGTTCAGGTCAGCGGCATTGAAGCCCGGATTGTCATCATAGGACATGGAATCCACACAATATGTGCTGAGCCACTTGATGAATTCGCTCGTGAGTTTGCGGTACTTGGTTCCGTAACGCTTGTCCAGAGTAGAGATCGTGTGCTTACCGTCATACGCATCATACAGCTTCGTAAATATGCTGGTCAGGACCAGTCTGGCATAGTCTTTGTATACGTCGAAATCCTTGCTGCCGTAGATGTATGCATAGTTGAACCTTTTTACTTCATTTAATAATTCCAGCTTGTCCTGGCTAAGCGTCAGGCCCTCATCCTGAGAACTGTTTTTACACAGGTCGGTGATCAGGCTATGCATGATACCGGTGGTATTGAGCGTCTCAGTACCGGTGAATCTTCTCGCGAGGCTCTTCAGCTCGCTCATGCCCTGCTCCGATATGAAACCGAGTGTGATAGCGTCCTCAATGTCTCTGCCCAGATAAGCTATCTTATCTGCGATCTTGACTGCACATCCCTCCCAGGTATAGGGCATGAATCTGCCGGGCCTGTCAAACGTATTAAGGTCAATGGCTTCCTCTCTTGGGCGCAGGCCGTTCTCGTCGATCTCGCCACAATGAGATATGATCCCGTCACGGACGGCGTACGTCAGGTTAAGGTTTCTCTTCACACCCTGCGGATCCGACAGGAGTTCTATACTGTCTACGAAGCGAAGTCCGTTTCTTTCATGCCAGAACAGCTTAGTGTCATCATTGCCGAAGTGCGTACGCCTGTATTCGTCAGAGAAATAGTCTTTGATCAGGTCATTAAGCACGACCTCGCCATAGTGTCCGAACGGGGCATGCCCCAGATCATGGCCTATCGCGATCGCACGCGTAAGCTCTACATCGAGACCCAGGCCCTGTGCCAGGGAATACGCAACTGACTCGACATGCTGGACATGTTCCATACGGGTGCAGATATGGTCATTGGACACATCATAGAAGACCTGAGTCTTGTGCTTCAGGCGCCTGTATGCAGTCGAATGCAGGATACGGCAGTAATCCCTGAAGAAAGGACTTCTGGTATCATCGGGTGTTTCATATATATTCTGATTTCGTGCCTGCATTATTTCCGCAGGTGGGTTTATGAATCTGTGGGGCATGGTTTTCTCGCTTATACTCTATATTAGATACTCTTTGATCTGAGAGGCTACGGTTGCGGGGGAGAAGCGCCTTTTACATGAATCGGATATCGCGAGGCGGTCGTAGGAATCAAGGGAATCTATCATGTGTGACATGGCTTCTGCCAGAGCATCTGCGTCATCAACGGGTACCAGCAATCCGTTTGATTCATCTATGAAGTCCTCGGGGCCGCCGCATTTCGTGGCAACGACGGGTACGCCTGCTGCCAGTGCTTCGGCATATACGAGGCCGAAGGTCTCGGAGCGGCTGGGGAGGACGAAGAAGTCTGCTGTCTGCAGCTGCGTGGCAAAATCACTGCGGACATAAGTGCCGGTGAAGGATACTGTTCCGACGGACGTGGTAGCCTGATTGGAGGCGATCCCAACGCCCAATTCCCCGCACAGTTTCTGTATGTTATCTCTCTCCGGTCCGTCACCCATGATGGTCAGATGGCAGTCGGGATGAGTCTTTATCAGAGACGCATACGCGCGGATCAGGATATCGAATCCTTTTCCACGGTTCATGCCGGCTGCAGATATTATGCGGATCGGAGATTGTTCACCGGTATTATGCGGAATAAATTCGAACGCTGACAGATCGACGATATTCGGGATCGTGACAAAGTCCACTCCATAGACTTTCTTCAGATCACGGCCGAGGGCATTGCTTACGGATATGACCTGCTTCGCGCCGTGAAGAGCTGCACTCTTACGCTCCTCAATGGGTTGCGTCTCATTAAGAGGAGTGATATGTTCGGTTATTACGTATGGGATATTGTTCCCGGCGCAGTAATCCGTGACGGAGATAGCCTGCTGACATGTATGTATATGGATAACGGAGGGACGACCGAATTCACTCTCTATGGCAGTGATGACCCGCGCGAATGCTTTGTCCTGGATACTGTATTTGAGGCCGGGGTTCATGGGACCGCAGGGATAGTTATATTCATATACGGGTATACGGTCACGTTCCGTCCGGTTCACGCCCCATTTGCGCCATCTGCGGATGGATCTTAAGTCCAGAGCCAGATAGACGACATCAAGCCCTGCATCACGCAGAGCCTTAGCCTGATCAAACTGGAATAATCCGTTCAGAGGATATTTGTCGTTGGGGCATCCCCAGGAGACTTCGAGAACGTAACTCATCACATTTTACCATCCAGAGATCTGCCGGTTTCTATATGTTCGAAGTAGGGCAGATAGGCTTTGAGTGCATTCACGACATCTTCTTTGGTCGTGGTGGTGCGCTCAAACATGGTACTCAGTTCTGATATCAGACCGGTGATCGATGCGCGGTCGGGGATAGGCTTATCCGTGATCACGCCAAGCGAACGGAACCGGTTCATATCCACCGTCTCTATGTCGGTATAGAACTCTTCGTATGCTTTCTCTCCACTGGTATCGGATGGCGAGAAATGCACGGGGTAGAGCAGTGTGTTGTGAATTTTCATTTCCTCTGCTTTTCTGATCGCTTCTTCGTCGGATGCACACTCCAATACCTGATAGCCCTGCTCTCGAAGCAGCCTGCGGGCTATCTCATCAAATGTCATCATCTGCGCTTCCTCGAGCCTCGGGAAGAAGATGTTGCGGTTATCTCCCAGCATACAGGAGAGCATGCAGATCTGGCCCGATTCCTCGGGGCTCACGAAATATCTGCGGACGTCCGAGGGCGCGGACAGTGGCTGGAATCTGCTCATTCTCTCCAAGAATCCCGCCGGAAGCGAACCGTTTGAAAATGCGACATTTGCAAACCTCGCAGTCTTGACCGGGAATCTGTCGGAATACGAGAATATGAGATCCTCCATGATCCTTTTGCTGGCGCCCATGATGTTCACGGGGTTGGCAGCTTTATCCGTGGATACACAGAAGTATGCCTGTGGCGGGTATTCGGACAGCAGGTCGAGCAAGCCCGCGGCATGGATCACGTTGTTGGACAGGAGTGCTTCCACGCTGTATATGTCCTTTTCCGAGCGGACATGCTTGTGCGCCGAGAAGTTCGCAACTATATCGAAACCGCCCCTGGCACGGAACATACGCGCAAACACGGGTGAGGCGTAGTCCATGGGATAGGGCAGATAGTCATCCGGGATAAACTGACCGGGTGTGCTTCGCAAATCTCTGGTGAGTTCTGTCAGAGCATTCTCGTTGATATCGGCTATAACGAGGACACTCGGTTTATACGGCAGGATAGCCTTGATAAAAGAAGAACCGATGGAACCCGCTCCGCCTATCACGAGGACGCTCCGGCCTTCGATGGCGCCGCAGAGTTCTGAGGCGTGTTCCTCGATGTCCGAGAGGAACATGCTCTCCGGCCGCATGATGACATTTTTGCTTATGAATTGGTTGAGGTTGAACACTGGGATACTCCTATTTTACTTGTATGTCGAACACATGTTTGGTATAATATCTATGGGTGCTACCATACACGGTAGGCGGTTAGCCCTGATGCCGGAGTAATCCGAGGCTCCCGGAAAGGTGGGATGCTTATGATTCTACGTAGAAAGGGCAACTTGATGATAGAAAATATGATCACACTCGCAAGTATTGTAGTTACGATTATCAGTATCATCGTAACAATAATCGGTATTTGTGACAAGTCAAAGAAGTAAGCATCAAAAAAGACCGCCATCCTGACAAGATCGGTCTTTTTTGATTGAAACAATGTCGGGCTAACCGTCTATCGGTAGCACCTACAGATATGATACCACTGTCATCTATTATCGTCAAATACTAGACCATCAGTTTCAGTACACCTTCCAGCGTCTCGAAATGCGTTTCTTCCATAAAGTGGTCGTGGAAGTATCTGCGGGCATTCTCTCCACAATCAGCGTAGGCAGCCGGATCGTCAGCGTATTTCTTAAGGGCCTGCCCAAGTGCATCACTGTCCCCTGCAGGGACACATATGCCGCACCCTGCTTCTGAGATGATCTGGGCGGCAGCTCCGTTCGCTGACGCGATCACAGGCTTGCCTGCTGCCATGTACGTCTGGAGCTTACCCGGCAGGGTATCTCCGATGTGCGTTGAGCCATCGAGAGTCAGCACGCATGCATCAGCCCTGTTATAGAACTCAAGTGACTCGCGGAACGGGACAGGACCGTAGAATGTGATGATATCATCGAGGCCCAGTTCAGCAGACAGGGCGCGTATCCTGTCATAGTCCGAACCTCCGCCTACCATGTGGAGATGGACGGGAGCAGCAGCATTCCGCCGCTTGCCATCGTCACCACGAGACATGACTCCGGATGAACCCGTATCGCCCTTGAACACCACCATTGCCCTGATCAGTGTGTCCAGGCACTGGGCCTTGCCTATATTTCCTATGAAGAGCAGGTCGACACATGCGGCTCCATCACCGCCGGCTCCCGTGTTGGAAATCCTCTTTGCCGTATCCATATTAAGCAGCGATCCGTCACCGAACTGCGGCAGATAGCTCATCACATCACGGCTTATGCCGTTCACCTGCTCCATGTATTCAAAGAACGGTTTTGACGACACCGCTATATGATCGCACTGCCTGTATATCCGCTTCGTCCACGCATGGATCAGCTTATAAGCTATCGTTCCCTCTTCTATGTTCATGGCCTTCACGCATTCGGGCCAGATGTCCATGCAATACAGGAACAGCGGCTTGTGATATTTCTTTTTCAGGGTAATGGCGGGTACCGCCATCGTGACAGGGGAGACTTCCCAGACATAGATCGCATCGAATCCGTCATTCCATACGGCAGTCCGCGAGAAATCATGGAACCTGGCCTTCAGACTGCCGTTAAATGCGAAAGACAGATAGCTCAGACTCCTCCATATCGGTCCGTGCCGTCTTGCGATCGTGGGGACGCGGTACACATCCGCCCCTTTATATTCCTGGTGGCGGTTGCGTCCGTGCTTGTATTCTGGGGGTATAAGTGATGTGGTATAGTCCGGAAGACCGGTCAGGACCGTGACCGCGTGTCCGCGGCTTACGAGTTTCTCAACGATATCGTTGACTGCATATATGTCCGGCCAGAAGCACTCGGTGACAACTAATATCTTCAAACGCTGTCCTCACTTCACGATCTCGCGGTAAGTCTCGGGGCGATCCTCGTCGAATATCTCATTCGCCCACATGACGGTGATCAGATCATCGGTATCCGATAGATTAATGATGTTGTGGGTATAGCCGGGAAGCATCTGGACCGCCTGTATACGCTCACCGGAGACCTCATATTCTATGACGGGGTATTCAACGCCCGTCTCGGGATCGATGCCGATCTTACGCTCCTGTATCAGGCCGTGACCGGATACGACGATGAATATCTCCCACTTCGAGTTGTGCCAGTGCTGCCCCTTGGTTATACCGGGTTTGGAGATATTGATGCTCACCTGACCGGCGCTGAGTGACTTGATCAGCTCGGTGAAGTGGCCCCTTTCATCTGTGGCCATTGGGATGTCGTATATCACCTTATCCGCCGGCAGATATGAGAGGTATGTTGAATACAGTTTTTTGGCAAAAGATCCCTCGGGGATATCGGGCATGATAAGTGTGCGTGGCATATCCCTGAAGCTGTGCAGCAGATCCACGATCCCGCCGAGAGTTGCGGTGTGGGTTACAGGTACATAGCAGTATCTGCCGTGATCATCCGGTATGGGGGACGGTACAGAACCTTTCTCATCATTCGCAGATGCGGGATAGTCACACCTGTGCTCACCCCCCTCGAGTGCATCCATCATTTCCTCTACGAGATCATCGATGTAGAGCAGTTCCAGCTCGGTAGCAGGGTCGTTGACCTGTATCGGGAGGTTGTTTGCGATATTATTGCAGAAAGTAGCCACAGCCGAGTTATAGTTGGGCCGGCACCACTTACCGAAGAGATTCGGGAATCTGTATACCAGCACCTTTGCCCCGGTCTCTTCCTGATAGTTGAAAAAGAGTTCCTCTCCGGCCAGTTTGGATCGCCCGTACTCGGAGTCGGCGAAACGTCCGGCAAGAGTTGCCTGTGTGGAAGATGAGAGCATGATCGGACAGGTGTTGCCGCAATCCTTCAGAGTATTAAGAAGTACTTCGGCGAAACCGAAGTTTCCTGTCATGAATTCGGAGTTATCCTTCGGGCGGTTCACACCCGCAAGGTTGAATACGAAGTCAGCCCGTGAGCAATACTCACGAAGCACGGGATACGATCCATCGACTGTACCGGCGCCCGCATCATTTCCCGCATCAGCTGCTCTCTCGGAATCCACGTCATACTCGAATATCTCATCTATATGCAGATCCGGCCTGGTACGGTTCTTACCGTCCCGGTAGTTTTTAAGATTTTCGACTAAATTTCTGCCTACGAAGCCCTTTGCTCCGGTCACAAGTATGTTCATGCCCAAATGTTGTTACTCACCTGCGCGTCAGTTTCCTGTACGCATCGCCCACGTAGCTTTTGAATGTATATGCCAGATATCTCGCTCTGCTCACTCTGCCCCACTCATACTGGAGCTTAAGCGTCTCGCGGAATCCCTGATTGCTGGAGGACATACCGCCTATCGTCATATCAGCGAGTATCATGTGCACGGGAGTAAATACCGCGCCCCTGTCCATCGCTCTCTTCATCCAGTCATAATCGGCACTGGATCTGAATTTAGTATCAAAGAGTCCGTAATCGTCATAGCATGCTTTAGTCACGAAGCAGCCCGGATGATTGATCATCCTGTCCAGAAGAAAGTCATGATGGTAGAACTCTATGGTCCTTTCACGGCCGCAATCAAGTGTCCTGATCATGCCGTAAATGATCTCGTGCGCATCGCCCGTATATGCATCCGCGATCGCATCCAGCACTCCTTCTTCGTACCGGTCGTCGGAATTGATGATCCCTATCAGGTCGCCGGTGGCCAGACGGAGCCCCTTATTCATCGCATCATAGATCCCGTCGTCGGGCTCTGAAACCATTCGCACCTCATATAGCGTTCTGTCCGCGTATGCCCTGATCAGATCAAGAGTACCGTCCGTCGATCCGCCGTCTATGATGATGTGCTCATACGGCTGCCTGCTCTGAGTTTCAACAGACTTAAGTGTCTCCTCTATGCTGCCCGCACTGTTATAGCAGGGCGTTACCACGGAGAGTCTGATATCAGCCATTCAACGCGTCTCTTACGTACTGTGCGGTCATGAGCTTATCCACCGTTCCCTGTACATCGAGGCGGCGGGTGTTGTGGCTCGTGTAAGCCTCATCGGCTGCGGTATGCACTTCGCCCTGTACGTAATATTTATCGTAGTTTAAGTCTCTCGAATCAGCCACCACGCGGTAGTAGTCGCCCATATCCTCGGCGCGCAGTCTCTCCTCGCGTGTCAGCAGAGTCTCATAGAGTTTCTCGCCGTGTCTGGAGCCGATCACCTTGATCTCGGTCTCTCCGAAGAGCTGCTGTACAGCCTTCGCGAGATCTCCGATCGTGGCTGCGTCAGCCTTCTGTATAAAGAGGTCGCCGGGATTACCGTGCATGAAAGCAAACATCACGAGGTCCACGGCCTCATCGAGATTCATCATAAATCTGGTCATGTTCGGATCCGTGATCGTGTTCGGCAGGCCGTTACGTATCTGATCTATGAAAAGAGGGATGACGCTTCCTCTCGAGCACATGACGTTACCGTATCTCGTGCAGTTGAGGATCGTACCGCGCTCGGCTGCAATACGGGCATTTGCATATACGACATGCTCCATCATGGCCTTGGAAATGCCCATGGAGTTGATCGGATATGCGGCCTTGTCGGTAGACAGGCAGATCACATGCTTGACTCCGTTCTCCACAGCCGCGCGGATCAGGTTGTCGGTACCGATGATGTTGGTGCGGACAGCTTCCATAGGGAAGAACTCACAGCTGGGAACCTCTTTGAGAGCAGCTGCATGGAAGATATAGTCAACTCCCGGCATGCAGTCCCTGAGACTCTGTACGTCCCTGACATCGCCGATGAAGAACTTCACCTTGTTATAGTGCTCGGGATGAAACGCCTGCAGTTCGTGACGCATGTCGTCCTGCTTCTTTTCATCACGGGAAAAAATACGGATTTCTCCGATATCCCCGGTCAGGAAATGATCGAGGACGCAGTGTCCGAAACTCCCTGTACCTCCTGTAATGAGTAGTGTTTTGTCCTTGAATTCGCTCATTGTGATCCTCTTTCGTATTTTTATATGTGTATTTCTTCGTTGGATGCTTGTAGTTGCCTGTTTGTGGCATAGCCGTCAGGCGTCGTGCATCTCTTCCCGGCGTTCCTCCGAGAACCCCTCGGTACTCTCCTTCTGTGCCAGTATCTTCACTGTCTCAAATAATATCTGCAGATCCAGCAGGATCGAGTAATTGGTGATATAGAACAGGTCCATCTTAAGCTTGTTGAGCGCGTCTGTATTATATCTGCCGAAAACCTGTGCCGGTCCGGTGAGACCGCCCTTGACCTTCAGCCTGTACACGAACTCCGGTATCTCATCTGTATATATGGCCACATGCTCCACGCGTTCCGGCCTGGGGCCGACTACAGACATATCTCCGCGGAGTATATTGATAAGCTGCGGAAGTTCATCTATACGCACAGGTCTGATCCTGCGTCCGACCTTCGTGATACGGTCATCGTCCTCACCGGCGGGACGCGGTCTGCCGTCTTTCTCGGCATCCACGATCATGGATCTGAACTTCAGCATCTCGAACTCCTGCCCTCCGATCGTGGTGCGCTTCTGACGATAGAATACGGGACCACCGTCCTCTGCGTGTATAGCTATGGCCACAACCAGGAATATCGGGCTCGTGAGGATCAGCCCCAGTGCCGATATGATGCAGTCACACACCCTCTTGAATATCAGCTGATAGGCTTGCAGTCCGCTGTTACGGCACAGATACAGAGGTGTGTCGAACAGGTTGATTTCCTCGGATTTCTTGGAGATGATGTCGGAGATCTTCGGCGTAAAATATACTCTCTTGTCACGCTTGAAACACTCCTTCAGGATATCGTTCTTCGTTTCGGAAGGAATATCGTTGATAAGCACGGCGTCATAATCATCCATCATGGAAAAGATGCGGTCGAGCCCTTCATCGATGCTAACGACCTCCGCAATATGATACTTGTCCGGCCGCTCGTTCATGAAGTGAAGCTTATGATCATCGGCGTCCTTATATACTTCAAGCAACTCATACGGAGGAAAGATGTGGCGGTAAAGATCTACCATGTAGTAGATCAGCACGCACGTCACTACTCCCTGAACCAGGAACAGCAGGATATATCTCCACAGGAAATCCGGGAAAAATCTGAACTGTCCGGTGATGGCGCAGGACACAAAGATTTCCATGACATCCAGGCAGAACAGCGCAAGTACCTCGGAAGCGAGCAGGTTCGCCTTACGGTCGATGCCGATCCGGAACGCCTTGAGCGCACGTCCGAAGAACAGATACAAAGCGAAGCATATGCCTGCGGACATGAGCAGGTTGCCTCGTCCCATCAGGCTTCCGGTCTGGTTATGCTCGGATACGAATCTGATCCACACCCAGAAGAACATCGCAGTGACAAGAAGCGCAAGTATCAGCGTGCATACGCCGCGGTATATGTACTTTTTCTCAAATCTGACTGAGTTCATATATTTCTGACCGGTGGTACACGTCACTTTTTACTTGCGATACCAGTCCACGATCTTCTTAACTGCCGTGATGACGGATTCCACATCCTCATCTGTCATCATGGGATAGAGCGGGATGCTCATGATACGGTCATAGATGCGCTCGGCGTTCGGGCACAGGCCTCTCTCGTATCCCATATCGCGATAGAACGGGAAGTAATATACCGGCACATAATGAACCTGACACTGCACGTTCTCCGCGCTCATCGCATCGAAGAACTCGCGTCTGGTGCAGGTGAGCTTATCTAAGTCGAGCTGAATGATATACAGATGTCTCGTCGTGTCTGACTCGGGAATCTCACGCTGAACGATGATCTCGGGAACATCCGCGAAGGCTTCGTTATATCTGGTCACGATCTCATGACGACGCTTTGAGAATTCAGGCAGTTTCTTAAGCTGTGAGATCAGAAGTGCAGCCTGGAAATCAGTCATACGGTAGTTGAAACCGAGAGTCTGCATTTCGTAATACCAGATACCCTCAGGATCTTTCTCATCGAATTCATCCGGATTACGGACTATGCCGTGTTGGGAAGCAAGTCTGAGTTTGCGGAAAAGTTCGGGATCATTCGTTGTGATCGCGCCACCCTCACCGGATGTGATCGTCTTCACCGGATGGAACGAGAAGCAGGTCATGTCACCGATGGAACCTTCATTAAGCCAAGTTCCGTCAGCACCTGTTCCATCAGATCCTGAACCGGCACCGTCAACCGTCTTCTGCGCATGTGTGAGATATCTGGTACCTATGGCGTGCGCTGCATCTACCACATATGTGAGGCCGTGCTTATCACAGATCTCGCGGATCCTGTCATGCTCCACAGCCTGTCCGGTATAATCCACGGCTACTACGGCACGTGTCTTATCCGTGATATGTGCCTCTATGCTGTCGGGATCAATGTTATATGTCTCAGGATTCACGTCAGCGAAGACCGGCTTCGCGCCGACATATACTGCGCAGTTAGCGGATGCCGCGAATGTCAGAGGTGTGGTGATAACCTCGTCTCCGGGGCCTATGCCTGCGGCAAGCATCGCGCAGTGAAGCGCTGCCGTGCCGTTGGATACGACTACGG
>CAJOID010000049.1 GCA_905234595.1 uncultured Lachnospiraceae bacterium
GGTATCATCCAGGAAGCACTTGTTGAGACTATCGGATGCTCCGGTATGACTCACTCCGCAGCTATGGCATCTGTGATCCTTCCCGGACTTACCGTTATGGAAGCCCTCAATACCGACCTGGTATGTGATGCTATCAATACTGCCATGAGAGAGCTGTTCCTTCAGATCGTTTATGGACGTACCCAGAGTGCTTTCTCCGAGGACGGCCTTCAGATCGGTGCAGGACTTGAGGACCTCGGTAAGGGCGCACGTTCAATGGTAGGTACCACCTACGGAACACTTGAGAAGGGCCCCAGATATCTCGAACTTACAGATGGTTATATCACTCATCTGGCACTTGATGAGAACGATGAGATCATCGGTTACAAATACATCAACTTCGGCAAGATGATGGACTTCATCAAAGCCGGCGATGATGCTGTTACTGCTGTTGAGAAGGCTTCAGGTCAGTACGGCCGTGTTGCTGATGCTGTCAGACTCATTGACCCTCGTAAAGAGTGATATAGGGAGGATTAGAAAATGGCAAAATTTGAATCATATGAAAGAAGAGAGCCCCAGATCCTTGCCAAACTTGCTGAGTACGGTATCGGGTCGATCGATGAGGCAGAGAAGATCACTAAGGACGCAGGACTTGATATTTATCACCTGATCGAGGGCATTCAGCCCATCTGTTTTGAGAACGCTAAGTGGGCATACACCGTAGGTGCTGCCATCGCTATCAAGAAGGGATGCCGTAAGGCTGCAGATGCAGCAGCTGCTATCGGAGAGGGACTTCAGGCATTCTGTATCCCCGGATCCGTTGCCGACACACGTAAGGTTGGTCTCGGACACGGTAACCTCGGCAAGATGCTCCTTGAGGAGGAGACCGAGTGCTTCGCATTCCTTGCAGGTCATGAGTCATTCGCAGCTGCTGAGGGTGCTATCGGTATCGCTGAGAAGGCTAACAAAGTTCGTCAGAAACCTCTCCGCGTTATCCTTAACGGTCTCGGAAAAGACGCTGCACAGATCATTTCACGTATCAACGGATTTACCTTCGTTGAGACCGAGTATGATCCTTATACCAACACCGTAAAGGAAGTATCCAGAAAGTGCTACTCCAAGGATCCCGAGTCACCCAGAGCAAAGGTTAACTGCTATGGTGCAAACGATGTTTGCGAAGGTGTTGCGATCATGTGGAAGGAGAACGTAGACGTATCCATCACCGGTAACTCAACCAACCCTACCAGATTCCAGCATCCTGTTGCAGGTACCTACAAGAAGGAGAGACTTGAGGCAGGTAAGAAGTACTTCTCTGTTGCATCAGGCGGTGGTACGGGACGTACACTTCATCCCGATAACATGGCTGCAGGTCCTGCTTCTTATGGTATGACCGATACCATGGGACGTATGCATTCAGATGCACAGTTCGCAGGTTCTTCATCAGTTCCCGCACATGTTGAGATGATGGGACTTATCGGAGCAGGTAACAACCCTATGGTCGGTATGACCGTTTCCACAGCAGTTTCCATCGAAGAAGCAGCTAAGGCAGGCAAGTTCTGATAGGCTTATCGCAGTTACATTAAACTCATTATCGCCGCATTCATTATATGGATGCGGCGATTGTGTCCGTATATCCGGAATATCCGTATATGAAGAAACTCAGTATAGGAATAATCGCACATGTAGACGCAGGCAAGACTACTCTGACCGAGAGCATGCTGTATCTGACCGGCATGATCAGATCCCAGGGCAGAGTGGATGCAGGCGATGCTTATCTGGATACGGAGACTCTGGAGAAAAGGCGTGGAGTGACCATATATTCCAAGCAGGCTGTGATCGGTCTGCCCGCCGGTCATGAACTCAATCTCTCGGGGGACGATGTCAGGATCACGCTGATAGACACTCCGGGACATGCCGACTTCATAGGTGAGACTGAGAGAAGTCTGTCGGTCCTGGATCTTGCGATACTCCTCGTCAGTGCACCTGACGGAGTGACCGATTCCCTGAAGCGTCTTAAACAGATGCTTGAGGACCGCAGGGTACCCTATGTGGTATATGTCAATAAGACCGATATGTGTGAACATGACCGTCGATCGGATCTGTCACGCATTCTTAAGAATGACCTGGATGCGGGTATCATGACTTTCACGGATGATCACATCGAAGACATTGCCTCATTAAGTGACGGTCTGATCGTAAAGTATCTTGAGACAGGTATCGTTACGGATGAAGACATTACAGAGCTTGTTTATTCCGGCAGATTCCATCCCGCAGTATTCGGCTCGGCACTTCACAATGAAGGTACGGATGATCTTATCAGGCTCATCACGCACCATATGCCGGATATCCGGTATCGTGATGAACTTGCAGCCAGAGTCTTTAAAATCGCATATGAGGACGGTCATAAACTCAGCTTCGTCAAGATGATCGGAGGCAGTATATCTGTCCGGGACAGTTTGCCGGATGAGCGGCTTGAAGGACAGAAAGTGACTCAGATCAGATGCTACAGCGGTGGCGGATATGAGCCCGTGGATAAGGCTGAACCGGGTGATGTAGTCACTCTGTGCGGCCTTGATGGAACATTTATCGGCATGGGTATAGGTACGGAGCCTGACGATACAGAGCCTGTCAACAGACCTGTACTGCGTTATGATATGATCCTGCCCGACGATGTGCCTGTGAGGACCTTCATTTCAAAACTGAAGGAGCTGGCTTCGCAGGATCCGCTGCTTGCTCTCGATACAGAGTCGGGGAGTCATCCGAATAGCGGAAGCATAACCTCTTCATCCCGCAATTCCGTATCGATATCTGTCATGGGTGAGTTCCAGCTGGAGATACTCGAACAGACCATAGAAGAAAGGTACGGTGTCAGGGTAACATTCAGCCCCGGACAGATCATATATAAGGAGACGATCCTGAATCCGGTGATCGGATTCGGTCATTTCGAGCCTCTGCGGCATTATGCTGAAGTGCAGCTTCTGCTGGAACCCCTGCCGACGGGCAGCGGTATAGAGATCGGAACCGATCTGTCTGTAAACGAACTGGGCATCAACTGGCAGAAAACGGTACTCAGCACTCTGGCAAAAGACCTGCCGGCGGGCAAACTCACATGTTCACAGCTGACCGATATGAGGATCACTCTGATAGGCGGCAGATCACATACGAAGCACAGCGAGAGCAATGACTTCAGGGAAGCAGCGAGACGTGCCGTCAGACAGGCACTCATGAAAACAGACTGTACGTTGCTGGAACCGTATTATGCGTACACGATAACCCTGCCTACAGCAAATATAGGCAAGGCGATGAACGATATCAACCTGATGAACGGCTCATCTACGATAGAGAGTCAGGATGAGGAGATGAGTGTGATCTCCGGAGTGGCACCTGCGGGGAAGATATATAATTATCAGGGTGAACTGACCAAATATACATCCGGACAGGGAAGGATAACGCTTACTTTCTCCGGATATGAAGAGTGTACCGATGAGGATACGGACCGCATAACCGAGAGTACTTCATACGATCCCGATACGGATCCGGTCAACTTATCCGGAAGCGTATTCATAGATCATGGCGCAGGATATTATGTGCCATGGTATGAATGCGAGAGCATGATGCATGTACCGTCACGTGAAGCGGAGTATATATACGGTGAGATTGAGACCGAAGATGAAAAACTCGAACGTGAGGCACAGATGGCTGAAAGGGTGGCAGTATCCAGAGCTCACAGCAAAACAGGTGAGCTGTCGGATAAACTCTATGCCATGGGAACCGATGAGATAGATGAGATCCTCGACCGTACGACACATGCCAATGCGGGCTCGAGACGCGGCAGGACGAAACGTGTATATCATCAGAAGAGGATCATCTCATCCAAATCCGCTGCCGGCGGTGATGAAAAGTACTCAAAGCGCGAGCCGAAGAAACGCCCCAGGTATCTCCTGGTGGACGGCTATAACATCATCCATGCATGGGACGAGCTGAAAAACCTGCTTACGGGAACTACCTATGAGATGGACGGTGCCAAGTACAGACTGCTCGATATCCTGTCCGAGTACCGTGTGCTTAAGGATACGGAGGTCATAGCTGTGTTCGATGCCTATAAAGTACGGGGCCATATTACGGAAAAGATAGACTATCTCGGCGTCCATGTGGTATATACAAAAGAAGCTGAGACTGCCGATCAGTATATAGCCAGATTCACTGTTCAGAATGCCGGTGATCTGGATATTACCGTAGCCACATCGGACAGTCTGGTCCAACTGATCATTCTGGGTGAGAATGCTACACTTATGTCGGCCCGTGAACTTGAAGAAGATGTGAGGAGAGTCAGAGAAAATGCCGTCTTCAATACTTGAATATCTGGACGAATACGGAGACATATCATTTGGTGACAGACCCTTCGGTGATGCGGACAGTCTGGTTCTTTCCCAGTTAAGTTATCTGAAATATGACGATTTCGTCCGGGATGATAAGGAAATCCGTCTGCGGGATATTAAGCCGGATAAGGCAACCGGCAATATATTCGGAGAGCATATATACGGAGAGCATATATACGGCAAACTCAACAGAGAGCTATTCGACAGACTGATAAAGAGCAGACGCTATGAGGATCTTAAGATCTCGCACTATGTTAATATAATTGATAAGGAAGCCGAGACTCAGTTCAGTGCGGTGACATTCCTTGTGCCCGGGATCGATCCCTTTGTGGCTTACCGCGGTACCGATGAAAACATGGTCGGGTGGAAAGAGGATTTCAATCTGACCTATATGACACAGATACCGGCTCATCGCCTGGCGATCGGGTATCTGACCGATGCCGCTTCGATGATAGATGGAAAGTTTCGTGTCGGCGGGCATTCCAAGGGCGGACATCTGTCGATCTACGCTGCCATGCATGCAACGGAGGACATACAGGACCGGCTGACGAAGATATACTGTCTTGACGGTCCGGGTTTTATGAAGGAAATGCTCAGGCTGGACGGCTACGAGCGTATCCGTGACCGTATAGTCAAGTATCTGCCCCAGTCCAGTCTGGTAGGTATGCTGCAGCAGAGAGATGATAACTATACCGTGATCAAAAGTATCGGTGTCGGCCTGCTCCAGCATAATCTGTACACCTGGCGTGTGGAAAAAGGTGAACTCGTACCCGAGGGAGAACTGAAAGAAGTTGCAAAGATAAGGGATGATGCCATCAATGACTGGATCGAAAGTCTGCCGCCGGAGAGCAGGCAGAAGTTCGTGGATTCCCTGTATGAGATCATATCCGGATGCGAAGCGGATACGGTGGCAGAGTTCATGGACAGGTTCATGGAGAACTCAAAACAGATCATTTCGTCATATAAGGATACGGATGCCGATACGTCGGATATGCTCAGACGGATCAGCAGAAAGCTGATAGACTGTGCCAAAGTGCATTTCATGAACGAACTTGAGAATATATTATCCTGAAAAGGGGTTATGCAACTAAAAGGAGGAATAATGAATTCTATATGGGTTGATCAGGTGGGGTATCTGCCGAACGGTAAAAAGAGAGCTGTCCTTAATTTCGATGCGGATGAGTTTGAAGTGACTGATGAATCCGGAAAGACCGTATTAAGCGGTCATACCGACCACTTCGGCACAGATGAGATATCGGGCGAGGATATATATGTTGCCGTGTTTGATGAGCTGAATACGGATGGCAGATACCGCATAAAAGCAGGTGATGCCACATCAGTCTCTTTTAAGGTGTCGGGTGACGTATACAACGGCCTGATGAAGGATCTGCTTAAATGCTTCTATTATCTGCGATGCGGAGATGCATTGGATCCCGAATATGCAGGTGAGTATTATCATGCCCCCTGTCATATGTCTGCTGCGAAGGTATTCGGCGAGGATGTACCGGAAGTGAATGTGACCGGCGGATGGCATGATGCCGGTGATTTCGGCAGGTATTCGACAGCCGGAGCTGTAGCGGTCGCACACCTGCTTTACGGAGTCAGATTTTTCGGTGATCTTCTGAATACCGGATCCGATATCCCCAAGGTCGTGAGCGCGGGAAAAACACTACCGGATATTCTGGCCGAGGTAAAGGTAGAACTTGATTTCCTGCTAAAAATGCAGCGTGAGGACGGAGGGGTATGGCATAAGGTTACGACACTGTATCATGCCGAATTCATCATGCCCGAAGACGACCATGATGACCTGTATCTTTTCCCGGTATCGTCAATGGCCACAGCTGATATAGCGGCTGTGTTCGCACTGGCTTATACGATATATAAAGACTATGACGGAGCATATGCGGACAAATTGCTTGCTGCTTCACTCAAAGCATACGAGTGGCTTAAAGCCAATCCTGAGCCCCTGCTTTTCCATAATCCGCCCGGTAACGGCACCGGCGATTACAGCGAGGACGAGGACATATCAAACAGATTCTGGGCAGCATGTGCCCTGTATGAGGCTTCCGGAGAAGATAAGTATCTGAAGGATGCGTGTGCGGAGTATAAGTCACTTGCGGATTATGATGCACATGCTCCGAGAAAAGGGTACCAGGGGGATGTATTTACCTGTATGGGATGGGCTGAAGTAGCCGGCCTGGGTTCGATGTCTCTGATACTCAGGGATGAAAACAACGCACTGACAGACAGTATTAAACAGAGTTTCATGAAGGAAGCCGGCAGACTGCGTACTGTTGCCTCGAAGAACGGTTTCAATCTGTGTATGTCAAAAGCCGATTTCATCTGGGGCAGCAATATGGAACTGCTCAAGTATATGATGATACTGTCGATAGCAGACAGACTGGACGGATCCGATAAATATATTGATCTGATCACCTCCGGCATCGATTATCTGCTTGGAATGAATTCCATGGACACCAGCTACGTTACAGGTCACGGGGAACATGCATACAGGAATCCTCACCTGCGGCCGACGGTAGCGGACGGGATAGAGGAACCGTGGCCGGGACTGGTATCCGGCGGGCCGAATATGGGGCTGCAGGATGCCAGAGCAAAGGACGTTGATCCGGACAGTGCACCCATGAAATGTTATCTGGATCATGAGGATTGCTACTCGTTAAACGAGATCACGATTTACTGGAATTCCCCGTTTGTTTTTGTACTTGCGCATATATTTTCAAACACCTGATCCAGGGTGTATAATCTAGAAGATGACTGCATATGGTTGTCAGAAGGAGGAATAGGTTAAAATGGGAACCAGCAGAAAAGCTAATTCAAAATCGACGTCGATGAAATTTAAGCTTATCACTATTATGGTTTTGCTAGTTATCATTCCACTTGTGATCTCTACCATAATCAGTGCGACATCCATGCTCAACATGGCAGTGCAGAATGCCGATGAGGTCAACATGGCACAGGCATCGATCATCGAGGAAAAGATGAACGAGATCCTGAACAAGAACTTCGTATCACTCAAGGCATTTGCCACTGCACCGTCTACGATAGCTTATCTTAAGGGGGATGCCGCCAGTGAGGCTGACGGAGAGGCTATCATAGCACAGCTTCAGAGGATCGATGCGACACTTGCGGACGGCAACTCGACTGCCATGTCAGGTGCCGACGGAATGCAGGTACTCCGTTCCAAAGGAAACCTGGTAGATGTCTCTGACAGAGAGTATTACAAGGAAGCGATTCAGGGACATGATTTCATATCAGATATGAACATATCGAAGACTACCGGAGCATGCATATCCACATTTGCGACTCCGATATTTGATACTGACGGCAAGACTGTCATCGGTATGGTACAGAGAAACTATGACCTGACGGTTCTTCATGAGATGCTGGCTGAGGAAGTAACTCAGGACAGACAGGAATTCGTCATGGTCGACAGGACCGGTACCGTAGTTGCACATTCACTTCGTGATCTTAATCCCGAGGATCCCGAGAAACAGGACCAGAATCCTTTCTACACCGATTCCAGAGGCGATAAGACATCCGGTTCATATTCATCGGATTTCATGGGCGACACATGGATCATATCATGGATCAAGATCCCTGCATGCGACTGGATCATCGCATCCTGCCGTGTAAAGGAAGTTGCATTATCTGCCGTATATAAGAATATTGTTTTCCAGATCGTGCTCAGTATAGTATTTGCATTAGTCGGAGTCCTGATCGCAGTTCTTTATACGGCTAATATCCAGAAACCTATCGCAGAGATCGATGAGACTCTGGGACTGCTGGCAGACGGTCAGTTCAGGCAGAAATTCGAGGATTCCAATAAGAATGATGAACCGCATCGTGCTCTTAAGAGTGCTGCTGTGGTTACCGACAAGCTGAGAGATATCATCTCATCCATCAAGTCGGAGGCATCGGTTGTCAATACTTCTTCCGATGAACTGTCAAATATGGCAGAACAGATGGCAAGAGTTACCGAAGATGCATCATCTGCCGTACAGAATATCGCATCAAGTGCTGCCAGACAGTCTGATGAGATAGTCGGAGTTATAGAGAATGTGGCCACCGTTGAGAAGGCTATCGAGGATGTTGAAAACTCGGCTGAGAACCTCAGAAGTCTGACAACCAAGATGCAGACAGCATCCGATGAATCATCGGAGAGCCTGCAGAAGCTTCGTGAGACTTCAGAGCATATGAACCATGCGATCACTGAAGTTGCCGATAAGATATCGACTACTTCCCAGACTGTAGGTGAGATTAATAAGATGGTAGATTCGATCACCGCCATTGCTTCACAGACCAACCTGCTGGCTCTTAATGCAGCCATCGAGGCAGCCAGAGCAGGTGAGGCAGGCAGAGGATTCTCCGTCGTTGCAGAGGAGATCGGTAAACTTGCTGAGGAATCCAGTCTGTCCGCTGAGGAGATCAGGAAGTCCATGGATTCGCTGCTTAAAGAATCTCAGACAGCTGTTGATGTGGCCAATTCCGTCAGGGAAACCAATACCGATCAGCAGGCAGTCATTGAGTCCACATATGAGAGCGTATCCGCCATGATACGTGATATCGCATCGTCTGTTGAGGCAACCGATGAGATATCCAAAAATGCAGCCGCATGTATAGTAGCGAAAGATTCGGTTAAGGATGCCATGTCTACACTTTCCGAACTGTCTAATGAGAATGCATCCACAAGTGTTGAGACCGGATCGTCAATGGAATCTCTGGCAGATACGGTTCAGGCTCTGTCTCAGAGTGCATCTTCACTTAAGGAACTGTCCGGAAACCTGTCGAGTGAGATTTCATTCTTCAAGGAATGACAGGCGAACCGGCCGGATAATCTGATCAGATGATGATTCTGTACCCCTTTTGTGGTTTATATGGCAAAAGGGGTACATTACAAAGGAGACAAAATGAACGAACTGTTATCAATGATCCATGACATCGGTATAGTCCCCGTGATCGCAATCGATGATGCGTCCAAGGCTGTACCTCTGGCCAAAGCACTTGTGGCCGGCGGACTTCCGGCAGCCGAAGTGACATTCAGGACCGCAGCAGCGGAGGATGCCATCAGAGCGATCGTAAAGGAAGTTCCCGATATGCTGGTAGGTGCCGGTACGGTACTGACGAAGGAGCAGGCAGATCGGGCAATAGATGCCGGAGTCAGCTTTGTAGTAAGCCCCGGATTTAATCCCGAGATCACACGATATGTTCTGGATAAGGGAGTGTGCATGCTTCCCGGAACCGCAACGGCGGGTGAGATGGAGCAGGCTATGGCACTGGGACTTGAAGCAGTTAAGTTTTTCCCTGCCGAACAGAACGGAGGCATAGCCAAGCTTAAAGCTCTTGCCGGGCCATACAAGACTCTCAGATGGATGCCCACGGGAGGTGTCAATACGGAGAATCTGGCTGATTACATGAGTTTTCATCAGATCCTGGCATGCGGTGGAACCTGGATGGTCAGGAAGGATCTCATAGAGGGTGAGAAATGGGATGAGATCACTTCCATATGCAAGGCAGCCGTTAAGAAAATGCTCGGATTGGAACTTAAGCATATCGGTATCAACAGTGGCTCGGATGAAGAAGCCGCATCAACAGCGCGGACTCTTTGCGGATTGTTTGGCCTGGATTATAAGCCCGGTAACAGCTCGGTATTTGCAGGTACTCCATTTGAGGTCATGAAGCCGGGCGGAAAAGGGACTCACGGACATATTGCTCTGGCAGTGAATGATGTAGACAGAGCAGTCTTCCATTTCGGGAGAGCGGGTGCCACATTTGATGAGAGTACGAGAACCGTTGATGAAAAAGGCACAAAGATCATCTATCTGAACGGTGAGTTCGGAGGATTCGCAATACACCTTACCAGAAAGTGAAAGGACATACCAGGGAGGATATAATGGGCAGAATAGTTACTTTTGGAGAAATAATGCTGAGGCTTGCGCCTAACGGATATTACAGATTCTTTCAGGATGACCAGCTTCAGGCTACATTCGGCGGCGGAGAGGCCAATGTAAGCGTGTCACTGGCCAATTACGGTCTGGACAGTGCATATGTCACCAAACTCCCCACACACGCCATAGGTCAGGCAGCAGTCAACAGCTTAAGGTACTTCGGGGTAGATACGAGCTTCATTGCCAGAGGCGGTGACAGGGTAGGTATATATTTCCTTGAGAAAGGAGCTTCACAGCGTGGAAGTGTATGCATATACGACCGTGCTCATTCCGCGATTCAGGAAGCTTCTTCATCGGATTTTGACTGGGATAAGATCTTTGACGGAGCGGAGTGGTTTCATTTCACCGGTATAACTCCCGCTCTGGGGGAGAATCTCGTGGAGATATGTCTGGAGGCCTGCAAGGCAGCTAAGGCAAAAGGCGTTAAGATCAGCTGTGACTTAAATTACAGAGGCAAACTCTGGACCAGGGAACAGGCCCGGGAAGCCATGACGAAACTGTGCGAGTATGTGGATGTATGTATCTCAAACGAAGAGGATGCCAAGGATGTGTTCGGTATAGAAGCCGAAGGCACTGATATCACCGGAGGTAAGCTCAATACCGAAGGATATAAGTCGGTAGCTAAGCAGCTGGCTGACAGATTCGGATTTGAGAAGGTAGCCATTACGCTTCGTACGTCCATATCCGCTAATGACAACGACTGGCAGGGAATGCTCTATGACGGCACGGATTATTGTTTCTCCAAGCAGTACCATCTTCATATCGTAGACAGAGTGGGCGGCGGAGACAGTTTCGGCGGCGGACTTATCTATGCACTGGTCAGCGGCTATTCCACACAGGATGCCATAGAGTTTGCGGTGGCAGCTTCCGCACTTAAGCATTCCGTGGAGGGAGATTTCAACCGTGTGAGCGTGGATGAAGTAAAGAAACTGGCCGGCGGTGATGCATCGGGAAGAGTACAGAGATAATGCTCACAGATAACAGGAGATTCAGCACATGAAGGAGTTTATGGATGATGATTTCTTATTGTCCAATGATACGGCGAAGCATCTTTTTCATGACTATGCTGCCAAACTTCCGATAATCGATTATCACTGCCATTTATCTCCGCTTGAGATATATGAGGACAGGAGATTCGACAGCATAGGCGATGTATGGTTCGGCGGCAGGCAGGATGACGGCTCATATTCCGGAGATCATTACAAGTGGAGGCTTATGCGCTCAAATGCCATGCCGGAAAAACTTGTTACGGGACGGGACGATGAACTGGCCAGGTTTAAGGGCTTTGTCGATACATTGTCGCTGGCTGCAGGCAATCCCATGTACCACTGGTGTCATCTTGAGCTTAAGAAATACTTCGGTGTATCCGAACCTCTGTGTGCATCCAATGCGGAGGAAGTATGGGACAAGTGTAACGATCTGTTGAAGAATGACCCTGATATGACGGTCCGTGGCCTCATCAGACAGAGCAATGTCGCATATATAGGAACGACCGATGACCCGGTCGATTCCCTGGAATGGCATGATAAGATAGCAGCAGACCCGTCCGTGGATTTTCTTGTAAGACCTTCTTTCAGACCGGACAAGGCTGTTAATATAAATAAGCCCGGATTCAGGGAATACATAGAGGAACTGGCTCGCGTGACCGGCAAAGAAAGCCTGGATTCCACTCAGGATGTGATAGACGCACTTATAAACAGAGTTGAGTATTTTGCGGCGCACGGGTGCGTGGCTTCCGACCATGGGCTCGACTATGTTCCATTCAGGCAGGTGCCGCTGTCCGTGTGTGACGAAGCATTCCATAAAGCGATGAAAGGTGAAAGTGTCAGTATCGAAGAAGCGGAAGGTTATCAGACCGCGCTCCTGACTGAACTGGGCAGAGCATACCATAAGCACGGGATAGCGATGGAACTGCATTATTCGTGCCTCAGAAACACGAATCGGAGAATGTATGGATCAGCAGGCCCCGACACCGGGTATGATGCGATCGCCAATAACTCCTGCGGAGGAAACCTGGCACAGTTTCTGTCTGAACTGGACATGACGAATGAACTGCCCAAGACCATTGTCTTTTCACTCAATCCCGCCGACAATGAGCAGATAGGCACGATCATAGGGTGTTTTCAGTCTGACGAGGTTCCCGGTAAGATACAGCACGGACCGGCATGGTGGTTCAACGATACGAAATCCGGCATGGAGGATCAGATGAGATCTCTGGCCAATCTGGGGATCCTCGGTAACTTCATCGGCATGCTCACGGATTCACGCTCGTTCCTGTCCTATACGAGACATGAATATTTCAGGCGTATCATGTGCAATCTGATCGGAGGCTGGGTAGAGAACGGGGAATATCCCGATGATGAGACGGCACTTAAGAGGATCGTCGAGGGAATCTCATATTATAATGCAAAACGTTATTTCGGTATCTGATTGACATTCCATCCCGATGGACATATATTTATATTCAGTAGAGGCAAAGGCGCTTCGACCGTTGTGGTTGAAGTGCCTTTTTTGTGAGTGATCATATTTATGAAAGCCGGATTGAGGATACGGATACATGGATGAAGTCAGAGAAGAATGCGGTGTCTTCGGAGTATGGAGAGAACCCGGAGCGGAATGTGCGACAGACATATATCACGGGCTGCTCTCTCTGCAGCACAGAGGGCAGGAATCTGCAGGAATAGCTGTATGTGATACGGCCGGAGAGCGCGGGAATATGTCTCTGCACAAGGATATGGGACTGGTATCCGAAGTGTTCGATGAGGATGCGCTCGGTACGCTTAACGGTAATATCGGTGTGGGGCATGTCAGGTATTCCACGACAGGTGACAGTACCGTACGCAACGCACAGCCGATAGCTTTTCAATACATGAAAGGGACACTGGCTCTCGTACATAACGGCAACATAGTAAATGCCGGTGCGGTCAAACATGATCTCCTAAAGGAGGGCAGTGTGTTTCATGCAACGTCGGACTCCGAAGTGATAGCAACACTTATAGCCAAGATCAGAGCCCGTACCGGATCGATCGAAGAGGCCGTCAGAGAAGCCGTACCGCTTCTTAACGGCGGGTATGCGATCATCATCATGAGTCCTCGCAAGATCATTGCGGTACGTGATCCTCTGGGGCTTAAACCACTGTGTATAGGACAGCTGGATGACGGATATGTGATATCATCGGAGAGCTGCGCACTGTCTGCTGTCGGAGCACGGTTTATGAGAGATATAGCTCCGGGAGAGATAGTGACCGTGTCCAGACACGGACTTGGATCAGATACGGGATCATGCACGGACACAGCCCGGCATGCGCACTGTATTTTTGAATATATTTACTTCGCGCGTCTCGATTCCGTGATGGACGGAGTGGGTATATATGAATCCAGACATCGCGGTGGCCGTGCGCTGGCTGCGGCTCATCCTGCAGATGCGGATATAGTGACGGGAGTTCCCGAGTCGGGGCTTACCGCTGCGGAAGGGTATGCGTCCCGGCTGGGGCTTCCTTTTGTAAGAGTTTTTCATAAGAACAGTTATATCGGCCGGACTTTCATCAAGCCCACGGACAGCGAGAGAAGATCGGCTGTCAGCATGAAGCTCGGTGTCATACCGGGGACGGTTACCGGGAAGAGAGTCGTGCTCATCGATGATTCGATAGTCAGGGGCACTACCATTTCCAATCTCATAACGATGAGCAAATTCCGAATCAAGGAATAATGGATTTTGCCTGCATATCATGTCACCCTGAATCTTCTTCTCGCTTATATCCTCATCATCTTTCCCTTCCTTTTGGGAATAGTTAGCTTGAATGCTTTTGGTTATGAAGCACGGATTATTCTTTAGAACCTCTAAGCAATCAACATATTTTGGGTTAGAACCCGTGGGGACATCCATCCCAAGATATTTGGGGTGACAGGTAGCTGTTATTCTTTTGCTTTTGCATCTAAGCTCAGCCATTCTCCCACCTTCATAATAGATATCCACAATATCATCCTTGCGTATTTCCACATATACACCTTTGATTGATAGAAGTCTTTGCCACCAAACTGGCTGTTTTTTTAACTCCTTGTAGATTTCAGCTTCTTTGTTTAGGCTAGCATTTAATGTTGATATTTCGTTTTTGC
>CAJOID010000050.1 GCA_905234595.1 uncultured Lachnospiraceae bacterium
CTTGTATGCAGCCATCATACTATCATGATGTGCGGTGATATAGTCAATATCCGAGTTCTTACCGGCCATCTCAAGTGCTTCGGCGGCACTGCCGAGTTCCAACGCTCCTACCAGCCTGGAACTGCTCTTTAGGGCATGAACCTTGATGGTATAGTTCTCCCAGTCCTCAGCATCATAGAAGCCCTGTATTTCTGCGGATTTTGCTCCACATGTATCATAGTAGATCTTGATGACGGTAAGGAATGCGTCCTCGGATCCGCTGTTATTGATCGCGGCTTTCGGATCGATACCGGGAATGGTCTCATACCACTTCGGTTCTCCGGCGGGCTCGGCTTCTTCATCAGTCCAGTCTTCCTGTGCGGTACCTTCATCCTCTTCGACAAAATATGACCCGAGATGGTAATTCCTGTTACCGGATATCAGATACAGAAGACCGAAGGTTCCTCCGCCGCAGTTGGAAGATATGCCCGCGGATGCCTTCTGGAAGATGACATGTTCAAACTTCACTCTCTCCAGAACTTTCTCCTGAACCCACATCAGTTCATCTTCGGACATGCCGGCATAGGTAATGAAAACAAACGACTTATCTACAGCAGTATTTGCAGGTAAAGCATATTTGATATATTTCTCAAAGCACTTCTGCTCGCTGCCCATTATGAGCTTACCGACTCCGAGATTATCATCCTTCATACGGAGTATCGGTCTCAGCCACAGTGTATTAAGTACATTGTTCATGAAAGGACTGATACGGCCGCGTCTGACCATGATATCGGTGCTGCTGATCGCAAAGCTGGTCCTGATAAAGCCCTTGGCCTCCTCAAGTTCCGATACTATCCTGTCGACAGGAAATCCCTGTCCTGCCAGTCTGGCTGCTATCATAGTCAATATACCGGTTCCGCTTGACAGATTCTCGGAATTGATAACGGTAACATTGTCAAAAGACTTCGCCACGTTCATCGCGCGTCCGTATTCTCTGCTGCTGCCGGTAGTAAGTGTAATATATATCAGGTGATGTGCTTTCTTAAGTTCTCTTGAGAAGAAGAGGCTCAAAGCCTCCTCCGTAGGAGGTTCGGATTCTACCATCTTGGTCTTGTCAGCCATGTAGCGTACCAGTTCCTCGGAATCCATATCAAGATTGTCATAGAACACGCCTTCATTGGTTATAACGGTATATGGTATGATCGCAATCTGCAGATCCTTTACAACCTGTTGCGGCAGGTCGCTCATCGTACTTGTGGCTATAACTACCGGCTTCTTTCGGATATATCCGCTGGCTGTACTGATCTGAGAGCCCTTACCTTCACCATCATCCTTTCTGATAACCTTCTCCGGCGGCAGATGCTCTATGAGTGTATCCTCAAGCTGACGACCTGATACCGGCTTGACCAGATATCCGTTGAATCCGGTGTTGTTATATAGTTCAACATTCTCACCGCCGGCATTCGCTGTCAGCACGATTACCGGAGTAGTCCTGTTTAATCCGCCGTTTTGCTGTCGGATCCTCTCGAAGCAGTCTATACCGTCCATCTCAGGCATCAGATGATCCATGAATATCACATCATACCGGTACTGAAGTGTCCTGCTCAGGGCTTCTGCACCCGAAATGGCGAGATCTATAGTCATCTGAGTGCCATCCAGGAGTTTCTGTTCAACCTGGAGGTTCATTTCATTATCATCGACTATCAGTATCCGGGCTTCGGGCGCCGTGAAACTGTGTTCAAACTTCTCACCTGTACTTCTGCCCGCATTGCCTACATTTATATCTCCGATACGCTTATCTGAAGAGATACCCTGTTTAAGCGTCACGGCGAAAACAGAACCTTCTCCGTATACACTGTTCACCGTAATCTCACCATCCATGAGTTCCACCAGCTGCTTGACTATGGACAGTCCGAGTCCGGTTCCCTCTATATGACGGTTCTTCTCTTCATCCACCCTCTGGAATGAGTCAAACAGATGCGGAAGCGACTCCGGTTTGATACCCATACCTGTATCGGATACATTGATCTGCAGAAGCGCTCTGTCGCTTTCGGGAAATTCACACTCCACATGCAGGCTGACTGAACCTTTTTGAGTGTATTTGACGGCATTGTTTAACAGATTAATGAGTATCTGCTTGATCCTGACTTCATCACCGAACAGCATCTCAGGCACATTCGGATCTATATCCACGTGGAATTTAAGCCCCTTCTCTTCGGCTTTCAACCATATCATGTTCACGATCTCGGACATCATCGATGACACATTGTAATTCACCGGAACGATATCCATCTTACCTGCTTCGATCTTGGATACATCCAGGATATCGTTTATCAGAGCCAGCAGCATCTTGCCCGCACCCTGGATATTTCTCGCGTCTTTTCTTATCTCTTCGGATGCATCTTCCTGACGCAGGATGATCTCATTTAAACCGAGCACTGTATTGATCGGAGTACGTATCTCATGGCTCATGCTGGAGAAGAAACGGTTCTGAGTCTTGTTCATCTCCTCCAGCTCTTTGGATTTCTCCTCAGCTGCCCTGGCTTCCTTCTGATATATCTTGGTCTGGAACATGATCAGCACCGTAAGCACTGAACCCGTTATGATGAACTTGACCAGGGAATAGATATAATCTGCTTCTCTGGAATACGAAATCACTGTTTCAGGTTTAAAATATGATATGATCCAGCACGATATGTTGATTACCAGGCTCGTGCAGCACATTACGATCCTGAACTTCCCGTCAAGTACCAGCACCAGATAATATGTTCCGAGCAGAAGTGTCATCGGGGCTCCGCAGTCCAGACCGCCCTTTGTAAAGAACATAAACGGAAGGAAAAAGAACACTATCAGAACAGCCACTATGGTCCTGGCAGACGCTACTTTATGATATTTGACGGCATATATCAGCAACACCGTACACGCCGCAGTGACAGCCAGAGATACCAACGTCGAAACAAGCGGTTCACGTAAGAAAATACCGGTAAACATACTTAAGAAGAGCGCGATAAGCTGTGATGACGAAAACAGCACAAATGTCCTGTCTTTCACATATATAGACGAATCATACAGATAATCGTTCAAGCGCTCACCGAGTTTCCTGAAATAATTCATAGATCACGCCCTCCCCTCGTAATGTATCATCTCTTCGGGCAGGACATTCTTCATCACACGCTCGAATTCAGCGATATTAATGGGTTTGGCAACAAACCCGTCGAAGCCTTCCTTCATAAACATCTCTCTGGCACCGCTTAATGCATTGGCCGTAAGAGCTATGATCACAGGATTTCTGTGGCTGGCAAGAGCAGTCTGTCTGATGAGTTTCATCGCTTCCACCCCGTCCATCTCAGGCATCATATGATCCATGTATATGACATCATAATCACCGTTTTCATACTTCTGAACAGCCTCCTTACCGCTGTCAGCCGTATCCACTATGATACCGTAATCCTTGAGCAGGCCGGTGGCTACGACCAGATTCATGGGCTCATCATCCACGATCAGCGCCCTGAGCCCGGTAAATTTAAGAACAACGCCCTCATCCGCCTGGTATCCTTCGGTTGCACCCTCTCCGTTAAGTATGCGTACGACCGGGAATGCATACAGAGGTTTGGGGATCACTGTCACACCGCTTCCGGGTTCGGATGTGTATCCGTCATTAGCGGATACGACAATCCTGTAACCTTTTTTCGACATTTCATTGAAATAAGCCCGGTCGTTTTCATATTCCTCCTGTCCCATGAACAGATAGGATATCTTAGTCTCTTCGTTCAGGCGATCGATCTGCTTCTTCTCTCCTATGGAATACAAGGGTGTTTTAAGTCCGTTAGCCAGATTAACGGCCATGGTGTTATAGAACTCTCTAACCTCCGGCACTTTAAACTTCTCAGGTTTTATATAGATAGCAATGCCCTCATTGGCGTTGTCTTTCAAATCAAGACATGGAGTAAGATCCACCACCTGCTGGGGTATGGAGATCCTCACAGTCGTCCCGTGCCCCTTAGAGCTTGATATGTTTACGAATCCGCCCATCTTATGAACGAAGCCATATACGATGGGAAGACCGATCCCTATACCGCCGGTACTCCTGTTACGCTTCTTATTGGCCTGATACATCCCCTTTGATACTCTGGCCATATCGGCCCGCGTCATGCCTATGCCGGTATCGGTCACTTCTATGACCAGATTGATACCGTACTCATGCGGAACGGAGAAGACTTTTATATATATACCGCCGCGCTTGGTGAACTTGATAGCATTATCCAGCAGATTTCTGAACAGTTTGTGGAGTTTCTCTATATCACCTCTGAGCATGGTCGGCGTCTCGGGTGATATATCAACTACCAGTTCCAGTTCATTCATCCTGTTGCTGGCCTTATAGTTTGCCACCACATCATTGATGAGTGAAATGACCATATAATTCTCATCATCCAGATAGAGTTCGCCACGTTTGATCTCTGTATAATCCTGGATATCTTCTATCTGATGGGCCAACCTTATACATGCATCCTTGATGGATACCAGTTCCTCACGGTCAACATCTTTCTGCATAATGGTCGTCATGCCGCTTATTACATTGACGGGAGTGCGCAGTTCATGTGATATATTGGACAGGAAATCCTCCATATCATGGTTATTGGCTCTGACAGCTTCGCGCCACTCTTCCAGTTTCTTCTCGGAATTCAATCTGCTGCTCACAAGTATGCGACCGAGAGAATACATGCAGAGCACCACACCGTAATGCAGGACGGTTCTGATAATAAATACCTGTGTCACCTCCGTATGCTCATGGAGATACAGACTAACGAACTGGAATGTCATGATCACGATGTATTCGGCCAGGATGATATTCAGCAGGCTCGCTCTGTCAACCACCATAAATGTCGCCATCAGGATAAGCACGATGATCGATACATCGAAATAGCTGATATTGTGTATTCCATGAAAGAAAACCAGAAACGCGGCATATACGAAATATACATTGGTCCTGGTGACCAGATCCGATTTCTGCGTCAGATGCAGCCACCATATCCCTATTATGCCTATGGCAACTATCGGTATGACCCATGCTTCCCAGCCGGCAACAATATCAGCGACTATATTGCCTATGGCCGACACCGTGATGATCATTATCATCATTCGTTCTTTTCTGTTGTTGTCCACGTTGTTCTCCTTGTTATTAATATGATGAAAAGCCCCGTATTTACGCCATACTGACGTATTTACGGGGTTTGATTGCATGGAGCATATGGGACTTGAACCCACGACCTCCACACTGCCAGTGTGGCGCGCTCCCAACTGCGCTAATGCCCCGAAAAAATGTATCTAAACAACTGTAACTATGATAACATACGAATTATGAAAAGAATAGAATTAAACGAACAGAATTTGAAACTATTGGGACGTACTCTCCATTATGAAGGCAGGCTGCTGCTGTCACTGTCCGGCACTGGTGTGGAGTTTGATTATACGGGATGCGGGCTCGATATCACCTTAAGAGCCGGATCGGCTTCGGAAATTCCCGATAATGATGCCAACTATGCACGTATCGCGGTATATGTCGATGACACACGGGTTATCGATATGCAGCTGTCATCTTCCGTGACCGTGCTTCATATTGCGAAGTCCGATACGGTACGCACTTCACGTATCCGTCTGATCAAACTCTCGGAAGTGGCCATGTCTCTGGCATGCATCACACAGATAGAGATCGGTGATGACGAATCGGTCACTCCCGCTCCCGTATCCGATCTTAAAATAGAGTTCATAGGCGACTCGATCACCTGCGGATACGGTGTGGATGATGAGGATCCGCTCCATCCGTTTAAGACCGCCACCGAGGATGTCACCAGAGCATATGCATACAAGACTGCCATGCAGCTGGGGGCCGATTACAGCATGTTCTCAGCCAGCGGTTACGGAATAATCTCCGGGTATACCGACGATCCGGAGAAGCGGAACGAGCCCGAGCTCATACCACCCTATTATGAATCTATGGGATTAAGTCATGACAGTCTGCCGGATATGCCCGATACCCGGGATATCAAATGGGATTTCAACCGTTTCAGACCGGATGTGGTAGTGATAAATCTTGGGACAAATGATGACAGTTTCTGTCAGGATGATAAGAATAAACAGGAAGAATTCACTGAACGCTATGCCCGTTTCCTGAAGGTCGTACGCGGTCTCAATCCGGACGCACATATATTCTGCATTCTGGGACTCATGGGTGACCGTCTGTATCCGAGCGTATGTGATGCAGTCGCTAAGTACTCTGCCAAAACAGGTGATAAGCGTATCACAACCGTGCATCTGACCGAGCAGGACGGGGAAGTCGGCTACGTATCAGACTACCACCCGCTTGAATCCGCTCATGACATCGCCGTCACCGAGCTTACTGAATCTATCCGCACCACCATGGGGTGGTAATCCTTTTACAGCATGCTCTCCCACTTATCCAGTGCGGCTACGCAGCCGTCGGGATCGATGCTGTCGATGGCATCTCTCAGGGCTTTAAGCTGTTCCTTCTGATCATCCGGGTATGAGTATGCTTTCAGTTCCTCAGCACACTCTTCCATAGTGTCCAGATCCAGGTTATCCGCTGCCTCACGGATGCGTCCGAAGATTTCTTTCAGCTTATCTGCATCAGCCGCAGGAGCATCCGCGGCATCTGTATCAGAGTCGGTATCACCGCAGAATTCCGCGAGCGCAGGCTTATATGATCTGTACTTTTCAAGCATCGCATCGGTATTGGCTTCGATGAAAGCTATATCCTGACTCTTGCCGGCGTTCTCCAGCGCCTCAGCCATATCGGCCAGTTCCATAGCGCCTATCTGGCGTGATGAGCTCTTGAGTGCGTGCACTTCGATCGTATATACGGGCCAGAACTTCTTATCGTAGTTTGACTTGATCGATTCTGCCTTCTGATCCATCACGCGATAGTAATCGGCTACTATCTTGCGATAGAGCTTCTCACCTCCGAGCATCTCGATCGCAGTCTTCACATCCAGATCGGCGATCACGATGTCCTCAGACTTTTTCTCCGTTTCCGCTTCAGCTGCTCTAACGGTTATCTCCTCCGCTGACAGCGGTTTGATATACTTATCGGGCAGCCAGTGCTTTACCTTGCTTAAGAGCGTACGCATTTCGATCGGCTTCGGGATGAAGTCATCCATGCCCTCCCTTAAGAGCAAATCTCTGGCTTCACTGACAGCATTGGCAGTAAGTGCTATGATCGGTATGTTCTTATACTCGGGATTCTGCTCGCGTATCGCATGCATAGCTTCCACACCATCCATCTCAGGCATCATATGATCCATGAATACAATGTCATACCGACTCTCTGCTGTCATCTTGAGAGCTTCCATTCCGCTGGAGGCAGTCATTACCATCATATCGAGAGGACTAAGGAGGCCCTCTGCGATAGAGAGGTTGACCGCATTATCATCTACCACGAGCACTCTGGCCTCAGGTGCCGTGAAGTCGATATCATCATTGTCTTTTGCAGAAGTGGTCATGATATTCTCATGATTAAGCACCGAGGTCAGATTAAGCGCCGAAAGTGGTTTCTGGAGCTTAAGCATCTTATCCGAGCCTATTCGGAGTCTCGAAGAATAGTTTGTAACCATGACAGGCACTATATCAGGATTCCTGTCGAAGTAGCTTACATACTCCGGGTTCACATATCTGGAATCAAAGAACAGGAATACCTCGCGATCCGCATACTGGTGGCGTGCATCCGACACAGCTTGGGCAATATTTATACCCATCTCAAGTTTAGTACATGGCACATTGATCTTGGCCATATCTCTGGCGAAGCACTCGGACTGGTATTCATCCGACATCATATACAGAGCAACCGCCGTGTCAGGTTTATTTAAACCGAGTGACGGTCTGGGATCAGATATCTTCTGGGGTATACGGAACGAGAATGTCGAACCCTTGCCATACTCACTGGTCACATGGATGGTATCTCCACCCATAAGAGCCAGCAGACGCTGTGATATCGCAAGGCCTAAACCTGTTCCCTCAACATTACGGTTTCTCTTGCTGTCTACCTGTGAGAATGAATCAAATATCTTAGCCAGGTCATCGGGTTTGATACCTATACCGGTATCCTCTACAGCTACATCGAGGATAACCTCCTCGTCAGATACCTTCTCAGACTTGACTGCTATGCGGATATGACCATGCTCGGTAAATTTTGCAGCGTTATTAGCCAGATTGATCATTATCTGACGTACACGGATATTATCTCCGTAGAGCTTATAAGGTATATTGGGATCTATATCCACATCAAGATCGACCATCTTCTCTGTAAGTCTGGTCATCACTATGCTGGCCACATCATTGATCATCGACATAGGCTCATAATCAACAGGGATGATCTCCATCATACCCGATTCAATCTTGGAAAAGTCGAGGATATCATTGATGATAGCAAGCAGAGCCTTACCGGATGTCTTGATCTGCTCGATATAGCCTCTGACGGTATCGGGCATCTCCTCTCGCATCGACATCTCAGCCATACCTATGACGGCATTCATAGGTGTACGTATCTCATGGGACATATTGGCTAAGAAGTCCGACTTGGCCTTATTAGCCTCCTGAGCCTCCAGCATCTCGGCACGAAGCGTACTGATGGCTCTGATCTCGCGAAGGGCTGCACATGACAGCAGGAACAGAAGTCCTATAGCGATGAATACACCATTATTATCATGCGACGGGATATTCAAATGAACTGCCTCCGCGATACCCATGATAACAAAGCCAAACATACCGATCGCGATCAGTCTGTTGGAAGTATCCTTTGTGATCAGTGCATCATAGATGATCGCCCACAGGCAAAATGCAGCGGAAATGCCGATGACTATGAGGCCGACATACAGCGTATTGTTAAATCCTGCCGTACCCGTGAAGTCAAGAATGGTCAGCACCCAGAAAACCACGAGGATAAGTACACTTATCACTCTGTAGGGTATGCGGTACCTGTCCCCCAGAAGCGACCTGACATATGAGACAAATGCATACGGCAGTATCAATATGAGCATATAACTCACAATGCCATCCACGAAATAATTACTGAAGAGCAAAGGATAAGCGTAGTTGTTGAAGATAAGCCATAGGGCTCCGGCAAAAACACCTATGCTTAATTCCCAGAGCTGTAATCTGCGCTTCTCCCTGAACCTGTTTATAAGGCATATACCTGCCACGACCAGTCCCAGTATGATGAGCGCAAAGCTTAAGATAATAATGTAGATATTATCGTGTATAAGCTGCATCGAGAAGCCGAGACGGTTACCGAAATACACATCGGATATGGTATATGTATCGTAGGGGTAATCCTCATGAACGATAGAAAGAGTCTTGCCGACATCAGACCTGCGGAGTGTGATGGCCAGCCAGATAGACTTCACATTCGGTCCGAATACGGAATCATTGATATCATAGGTATTACGCAGATCATCACCTATGTATGCATCGAAATCCCTGACGCTCCTGATGAACAGACAGTTTCCGTCACCCAGTTCGTCGGGAAGCATCACGCTCAATGTCACATCTTCGCCGTACTCTATATCGATAGTATCTCCACTGTGATACGAACGCATGATACCGTCGCTGTCCGTATACCACCACGGCTCATCAAACACCTCGCATTCATTAGCATACAGGTTTTCACTCGGTACGATGAACTGTCCGTATATGTAAACAGCAAGAATAAAAATCATGCTCAGCCTGACAGCTGTTTTGATCAATATATCCGGCAGGTTACGTTTATTTTCGTTTGCAGATGTGTTATTCATATGTGCGCCCTTCCCTAAACAAACGCCAGCACTTATCTATCAGTATACACTAAACAATTCTTTTTTTCTTGTGATCATTTCATCTATCCGCGTAATGTAATTGTCGATATCTTTGGGGTTCTCTGTGCGAGTTATGTTAATCGGATCATAGTCAACCCGCTTCGATATCGCGCCTGCGCCCAGCGCTACGATGGACTGGACTTCCTCCATGATCAGGATATTATAGATACCCTCCTTACCCGGGATGCTGTAGCCTGTGTTCTCAAAGTTACCGGACATATTCTTCTGTCTGTACAGATAATATGGCTCCATACCCATCGAATGAGCACAATCAGCTGCCAGGGCCATGGTCTCATCCGTATTGACCAGTGCTTCTATGCCGATCTCATCGAGATGCTGCTTTAAAGCGGAGGCTCTCTTTATAGCCAGTGAGTGAACTGTCAATGCATCCGGTTTAAGCTCTCTTATCCGCCTGAGTGTATCAGCCACCTCTGACACGCCCTCTCCGGGAAGTCCAAGGATGATATCCATATTGATGTTATCAAATCCCTCCTCACGTGCCATATGATACGCATCGATCACCTGAGCGGGGGCTACACGACGGCCTATTATATCCAATGTCTTTTGCTGCATGGTCTGAGGATTAATGGAGACACGCGTGATGCCATAACGCTTCATGATCCTGAGTTTTTCACGGGTGATTGAATCGGGACGCCCGGCCTCGCAGGTAAACTCCAGGCAACCCGAAATATCGATACGCTCAGTCAGATACTTAAGAAGCCTCTCTAAATTCTCCTCATCGAGACTCGTGGGAGTACCGCCGCCGATATATATCGTATCGGGAGTGCGGACAAATGCCTCCGCCACATAATCTATCTCTTTAAACAGAGCGTTAAGATACTCGTCTATCCTGCTCTTCCATGCCGCATACGGATAGCTGGTAAAAGAACAATATAAACAGGTCGTGGGACAAAAAGGAATATCTATATACAGACTGTATCCGTGACGATGATCGATCTTTGACAGCAGATTGGCTTCACGATGAGCGATATCAAGCGCCAAATGCGCCTTAGCTTCGCTGACCTTATGATGAGACATCATGTAATCCAGTATCTGTGGATTGCTCATACCCTCACGCATATGTGTCATCGCGATCTTAGTCGGACGTACGCCGGTCAGATTACCCCAGGGCAGAGTGCGTCCCGTGATCGCGCACATCACATCATACAGGGCCAGCTTGAAGCTGTTCTTGGCGCCGAGAACCTTATCTATGCCATATGTATGTATATCCTCACCGATGGATATAATACCTCGAGATGTATCAACGTTCATCCAAGCTGACATGTCATAGATTGAATCGTCCCGAAGTAATATACCCGGCTCGGTCACAACTATAGTTTTATCAGGATAGAAAGCTTTTACTATAGCATTTATGTCATACTGCAGACCATTGGTATCTACTCTGACTACTATGCATTTATCTTTTTCACAACTATCCTGCTGTATCATATGCTATCGAAATCGTAAACCTAAGGCCTGCAATTAAGGAATTCCTCGCAGGTACTTTGCAGCCCGTCGTTACTTAGCGAGGTATTCCACGAGCTTAGTAACGCAACGAGGCAAGAGTAGCGAAAGCGTGCCTGCGTGGAATCCTTAATCGCAGGCCAAAGACATTATGCCGTTATCGCATTTCCCGTATACAGCTGATAGTACTTGCCCTTCATCTCGATCAGTTCATCATGTGTACCGCGCTCTATGATACGTCCCTGTTCGAGCACCATGATGCAGTCGCTGTTACGTACGGTACTTAATCTGTGTGCGATCACAAAAGTCGTACGTCCTTTCATCAGCGAATCCATACCTTCCTGAACCAGACGCTCGGTACGTGTGTCTATAGAACTTGTAGCTTCATCAAGTATCAGTACAGGCGGATCCGCCACAGCAGCTCTTGCTATCGCGATCAGCTGTCTCTGACCCTGGCTTAGGTTAGCTCCGTTACCGGTCAGCATCGTGTCATACCCGTCAGGAAGCATCGAAATGAAGTTATGTGCATTGGCCAGCTTAGCTGCCGCTATACATTCCTCATCCGTAGCATCAAGCTTTCCGTATCTGATATTCTCCATTACGGTACCGGTAAAGAGGTTTGTCTCCTGTAAAACCATGCCGAGACTGTGCCGCAGGTCATCCTTTTTGATCTTGCCTATATTGATATCATCATATCTGATCTTACCGTCCTGTATATCATAGAAACGGTTGATCAGATTGGTGATAGTGGTCTTACCGGCTCCGGTACTTCCCACAAATGCGATCTTCTGTCCGGGTTTGGCGAACAGTTTGATGTCATACAGGATCTGCTTGTCTTCGTTATAGCTGAAGTCCACATCATCCATTGTGACTTTGCCTTCCATACGCTGGTAGGTGACTGTACCGTCAGCCGAGTGAGGATGCTTCCATGCCCATATACCTGTATGCTCTTCGCATTCCGTGAGCGATCCGTCCTCTGTCTCACGTGCATTCACAAGTGTGACATATCCTTCATCGACCTCGGGTTTCTCATCGAGCAGTTTGAATATCCTGTCGGCTCCGGCAAAAGCCATGATAACGGAATTGAGCTGCTGTGATATCTGGCTGATCGGGAAGTTGATGCTCTTGGAAAGAGCCAGGAATGCGACCAGCGTACCTATGGTAAGTCCGCCCACACCGTTTATCGCCATCACTGCTCCCGCTACCGCAACCAGAACATAGCTTACATTACCGAGCTGGGCATTGACGGGGCCGAGAATATTCGCGTTCTTATTTGCATTCTCCGCCGAGTCCCTGAGTTCTTCATTAAGTCTGGCAAACTCTTCTTTTGCCTTATCTTCATGACAGAATACCTTGATGACCTTCTGTCCCTGCATCATCTCCTCGATATATCCGTTCAGTGCACCCAGGTCTTTCTGCTGTTTGATAAAGAACTTACCTGACAGGGAAACGAGTTTCTTGGTCGCTAGTATCATGATGATAAGCATGACCACGTTCAGGGCGGTCAGCACCCCGCTGAGTGCGATCATGGTTCCCATCACGGTCACGATGGTCACGAAACTGGAAATGAACTGTATGATACCCTGGGAGATCATCTGCCTGAGCGTATCGATATCATTGGTATACATCGACATGATATCCCCGTGTGAATGGGTGTCGAAATACCTGATAGGCAGGCTCTGCATGTGGTCAAACATCTCCATACGCAGATTCGACAGGGTGCCCTGTGTCACATTGACCATGATACGCGCCTGTCCGTAATTGCAGATGATACCGACGGCAAATACCCCTATCATCTGTGTGATCCTGGCAGCCAGCACAGAGAAATCCGGGTTCTGCACACCTATATAAGGAACTATATATACGTCTATGAGTTCTTTCGTGTAGAGCTGGAAGACGATGTTCACATATGCATTGATACCTATGCAGCACAGTACCAGCAATACGTGAAGCCAGTACTTTGAGAGTATTCTCTTAAACAGCCTGGCCGATATCTCACCGAGATTGTCTATCTTGGGACGCTGACCCATGGCAGCCATATTCCTGCGGCCCATTTTGACCTCTTTCACTTCTGCCATTATGCCTCGCCTCCCTTCTCATCGAAGTCACCCGAGCCCTGCATCTGGCTCTCATAGACCTCTTTATATATCTCGTTGGATCGGAGCAGTTCGTCATGAGTACCGAATCCGTTCACTTCACCGTTTTCCAGTACCACTATACGGTCTGCATCCTGAACGGATGAGATTCGCTGTGCGATGATGAACTTGGTCGTATTCGGTATCTCATCACGGAAGGACTGACGAATACGGGCATCCGTAGCCGTATCGACAGCTGATGTGGAGTCATCCAGTATAAGTATCTTCGGCTTCTTAAGCAGCGCTCTGGCTATACACAGACGCTGTTTCTGTCCTCCGGATACATTCGATCCGCCCTGCTCGATATGAGTCTCATAGCCATCAGGCATCTGTGATATGAACTCATCAGCACACGCCAGTTTACACGCTCTGATACACTCCTCTTCGGTGGCATTCTCGTCACCCCAGCGCAGGTTATCCAGGATCGATCCGGAGAAAAGGACGTTCTTCTGTAATACTACCGACACATTATTACGCAGCGTCTCCAGATCATAAGTACGCACATCCTTGCCGCCGACTCTCACCGAGCCGCCGGTCACATCATACAGGCGGCTGATCAGGTTAACGAGCGATGATTTGGATGATCCGGTGCCGCCGATGATCCCTATCGTCTCACCTGATGCTATGTGCAGGTCGATATCCTTAAGTACC
>CAJOID010000051.1 GCA_905234595.1 uncultured Lachnospiraceae bacterium
ACATAGCTGTGGCAGTTCATTTCACCACGGTGGACGATCCGGATGAGATCAGGAATCTGGCTTATAAGCTGGCTTCCAACAGAGTGGATTACGATGTTTTCGGAGTGTCGTATTATCCGTACTGGCACGGTTCACTGACCAATCTGGTCAATGTACTTAAAGGCATATCCGGACAATATGATAAGGCGACATGCATCATGGAGACCGCATATATGTATACGGGCGATGACGGGGACGGCTCAGGGAATTCCGTATCCGCTCCGGATGCTCTGGAGGACTATCCCGTGAGTGTCCAGGGGCAGGCTAACGTCATCCGGGATGTATGTGCCGCAGCATATGAAGGCGGTGCCATGGGCGTATTCTATTGGGAAGGCGCCTGGATACCGGTTCCGGCCGGTGACGGCAGCAGGCAGGATAAATGGGAGAAGTATGGTTCCGGCTGGGCTTCGAGCTATGCAGGCTCTTATGATCCCGATGATGCCGGCATATATTACGGCGGATGCTCATGGGAGAATCAGGCACTGTTTGATTTTGACGGACATGCCCTGCCATCACTCGATACATTCAGATACTTAAAGTACGGTGCCACCGGAGCATCGAACGACGTACTGGCGATCAGGGACGTTAAGATAAAAGCCGCTCCGGGTGATCAAGTAGAACTCCCGGATACCGTGGACTGTCTGTGGAGCGATCCGGCCTGCAGTGACGGACTGAGCGTCGAATGGGATGAAGCGGGAATGGCTGCGATGGATACCGGAGTCACCGGTACGTATGTGATCAAAGGGCTGGCCGGTGACGGAAAATATCCCGTGGAGGCCGAGGTCGTGATCGCCAATGAGAATCTTCTGACGGATCCGTCGTTTGAAGAGGAGGACCATTCGGCATGGGCGGTGACGGCTCTTGCCGGAGCGGATCCCAGCGATTACCAGCAGAAGGCTGCGGATGCACACAGCGGTGAAACCGCCTTTCACTTCTGGAGCGAGAATGATATGGAATTCAGGGTGGAACAGGAGATAACGGCAGAAAAAACGGGAACATATTCGGCCGAAGCCTGGATGCAGGGCGGAGATTTCGATCCAGATGCGGTCGTATATCTGTACGTGACGGTGGCGGATACGGATGGATATGAGTCGGCCCCTGTAACACTCGACGGATGGGTCAACTGGAAAAATCCCTCGATCGGGGGCATAGAGGCCGAGGCGGGCGAGACGATCGCCGTAGGGGCATACGTGAAATGCGCCGGTGGTGCGTGGGCCACTTTTGATGATTTTTCGCTTAATCTTCAATGATAGATACAGCCAAAATATGGTATACTGATATGTGTGTTTCACGAATCTCAACGAGGAGGAGATAATAATGAAAAACAACAAGTTTACTATTCAGCAGGTTGTTGCTGCCGGTATCGGAACAGCGCTTTTCGTAGTGCTTACCGAGACTCAGATCCCGGTAGTGATCGTACCCAACACGGCCCTTCAGGTCAGAGCAGCTCTGTTAGCGTTCCTGTCCGCAGTATACGGTCCCGTAGTAGGCGGCATTGTAGGACTTCTCGGTCATGCTCTCGGTGATGCATTCTTCTATGGAAGCGTATGGTGGAGCTGGGTTGTCCCGGACGCCGTATTCGGTATCCTGGTCGGACTGTTTGCGAAGCAGTTCAAGATCCGTGAGGGCGGATTTGCCGGCAAGGAGATCGCTATGTTTAACGTGATCCAGGTTGTAGCCAATGCGATCGCATGGGTACTGTGTGCTCCCGTTCTGGATATCCTGATCTATGCAGAGCCTTCCAACAAGGTATTCGGCCAGGGCGCCGTAGCATTCATCTGCAACGCGATCATGATAGCTGTGCTCGGTACGCTTCTCTGCTTTGCATATTCCAAGATTATGACCAAATCATCTAGCCTTCAAAAAGAAGATGAATGAAAAACTGTGTTATAGAATTTGTTAATTTTACATTTAAGTATCGCACACAGATCGATCCGACCCTCCATGATATCAATCTCAGGATATATGAGGGTGAGAAGGTCCTCATCGTAGGACCTTCCGGATCGGGCAAATCCACATTATCCAATTGCATTAACGGTCTTATCCCGCATATTTACACGGGGGAACAGAAAGGAGACGTCCTGATCAACGGTAAGAATACCGCTGAGACGTCTCTTTTTGATCTTTCATGCATGGTGGGTACCGTGCTTCAGGATACCGACGGACAGTTCATAGGGCTGACCGTGGCGGAGGATATAGCTTTTGCCCTGGAGAATGACTGCGTAGCCCAGGATGAGATGAAGAAGCGCGTGGATGAGATCGCCGGGATCGTAGAGGTGGGCAGACATCTGAAATCCAGCCCGGGAGAACTCTCGGGCGGTCAGAAGCAGCGGGTGTCCATGGCCGGAGTCATGGTCAGGGACGTAGGGATACTGCTGTTTGACGAACCGCTGGCGAATCTGGATCCCGCTACGGGCAAAAAGGCCATATCCCTGATCGATGATATTCACAAAAAGACTGACACAACGGTTGTTATTATTGAACACCGTCTGGAGGACGCTTTATTCTGCGATGCCGACAGGATCATATTGGTTGAGGATGGACGCATAGCTGCGGACATGACACCGGATGAACTGATGAGTACCGATGTGCTGGTCAGGGCCGGAGTCAGGGAGCCGCTGTATGTTTCTGCACTCAAAGCTGCCGGAGTCAAGATCCTTCCGGAGGATGAAGCCGGGCAGATAGATACGCTGCATGTGGAGAAACATTCCGACCGGGTGCGCAGCTGGTATCATAAACAGCCCGCTCCCCCGGCACCTGTGTACGGGGATGAGGTGCTGAGTGTATCGCATCTTTCTTTTGCATACGATCAGAGCAGACAGGTCCTCGATGATGTAAGCCTCTCGGTCAGACAGGGTGAGATGATGGCGATAGTCGGCAAGAACGGAGCCGGCAAGACTACTCTCGCGAACCTGATATGCGGATTTCTGCAGCCACTGTCCGGAGAGATCAGACTGAACGGCTCCGATATATCCCCGCTGACCATCAAGGAACGGGGAGAGCATATCGGCCTCGTCATGCAGAATCCCAACCAGATGATCTCGAAGTCCATGATCTATGATGAGGTTGCACTGGGCCTGCAGGTACGCGGAGTGCCCGAAGATGAGATAAAGGAAAGAGTGAATAAGGTCCTCAGGATCTGCGGACTCTATCCGTACAGGAACTGGCCGATATCCGCACTCAGTTTCGGCCAGAAAAAGAGAGTGACCATAGCCGCCATACTGATCCTGGAACCGGAGATCATGATCCTCGACGAGCCTACGGCGGGACAGGACTACCGGCACTATACCGAGATCATGGAATTCGTCAGGGATATCAATGAGCGGACCGGAACCACCCTGATAATGATAACGCATGATATGCATCTGATGCTCGAGTATACCGACAGAGCCGTGGTCATAGCAGACGGCCATCTGCTGGCTGACGGTACTCCGGCGTCCATACTGACCGATGACGTGATCTCCGACAGAGCTTATCTGAAGCGCACTTCTCTGTATGATCTGGCACATGCATGCCGGATAGATGATGCGGACGGCTTTACGGAGGCGTTCATCAACTACGAACGGACTCACTCGAGAGGGCAGCACGATGGAACGTAAACTCCTGACATATGAAGAAAAGGATACCTGGATCGATAAACTCTGCGGTGTCACCAAGCTGGTCTTCTTTCTGTGCTGGTCCGTGACCAGTATGATGACCTATGACACGAGGGTGCTGATCGTGATGCTGGTCTTAAGCCTCATCATCTTTAAGATCAGCCGTACCAGGTGGGACCAGGTCGGAAGCGTGTTCAAGTTCATACTTCTCTTCCTGATCATCAATATCATCGCGATATACTTATTCAGCCCCTCGGAGGGTGTGAAGATATACGGGACCGAGACCATACTGTACGGAACGGGCAGGTATGCGCTCAGAGCCGAGCAGCTGTTCTACGAGTTTAATATCATACTCAAGTACTTCACCGTGGTACCGAGCATATTCATCTTCATCGTGACGACCAACCCGTCGGAGTTTGCCGCTTCGATGAACCGTGTGGGGATCAGTTATAAGGTCGGATATTCCGTAGCCATAGCGCTCAGATATATCCCTGATATACAGGGTGATTTCCGCAAGATACGTAATGCTCAGATGGCCAGGGGTATAGAGATGAGCAAAAAGGGCAGACTGGTCGACAGGATCAAATCGACCACCGCCATAATATTCCCGCTCGTATTCTCGAGTATGGGCAGGATCGATACAATATCGACCGCTATGGAACTTCGGAGCTTCGGCAAGCACCGTAAGAGGACGTGGTATATGGCCAGGCCTCTCATGCGTAACGATTACCTGGTCATAGCGTGCTCGGTGCTGTTCATGGTCGTGGCATTGACGGTGACATATATAGACGGGTCGAGATTTTATAATCCGTTTGTATAAGGAGGGGCCGGGGACTTATACGATCCCCCTTGCATGCGACTATAGTTTCGCACACGAAACTCGGCAGTACTCGCTGCGGGGGACATATAAGCCCCCGGCCCGGAATATAGACAGGAGAGATATATATGAAGATTATCGACATTATAAAGCAGGATAAGCTCTCGCTTTCTTTCGAGGTTTTCCCACCAAAGAAAGAGAGTTCGTATGACAGCGTGAAGGTTGCTACAGAGGAGATAGCGGCTCTCAAGCCCGCTTTTATGAGCGTGACATACGGAGCCGGAGGCGGAACAAGTAAGTATACTCTTGATATTGCGAAGAATATTAAAGACAGATTTAACATTCCGATGCTTGCACATCTTACATGCGTATCATCTGACAGGGCGACGGTGATGGAGCGCATCAGGGATATGCAGGAGGCCGGCATCAGGAATGTCATGGCACTCCGCGGTGATCTGACTCCCGAGCTGGAGGCCAGCGACAGGTCCAAGTGGGATTACCGGTATGCATATGAGCTGATCAGGGATATCAAGGCATCCGGAGCGGATTTCTGTATAGGAGCCGCATGTTATCCCGAAGTACATCCCGAGAGTGCCACGCAGTGGGAGGACATAGATCATCTTAAGGAAAAGGTGGATTGCGGTGTCGATTTCCTGACAACGCAGATGATATTTGACAATTCCCTTTTCCTGAATTTCATGTACAAGATCAGAGAGGCCGGCATCACGGTACCGGTTCTGCCCGGCATCATGCCCATCACCAGGGCAAACCAGGTGGAGCGTGCCATCAAGCTGTCCGGTTCCTTCATGCCCAACAGATTCAAGAGTCTGGTAGACAAGTTCGGATCCGATCCGGAGGCCATGACTCAGGCAGGCATCATATACGCCACGGACCAGATCATCGATCTGTATGCAAACGGCATCACCAATGTTCACGTGTATTCGATGAACAAACCCGAGGTTGCTGTCGGGATCATGCGCAATCTGTCCGATATCCTGGGCAAGAATTTTGAGGGAAGATGAGCGTACAGGATATCATGAGCGCAGGTTCCCCTATACAGCTTAAGATATACCGTAGAGAGCAGGACGGGACGGACCGGGGATCATCGGTGATACCCGGCGTCAGTGTCAGTGAGGTCATGCGCTACGGAGGCATGATGACGTCGCGTACTCCTTTGCCGCCTGGGGGCGATGACGAAGCCGCGGCTGATGTAAGGGCTCTGATCGATGAGTGTGTATCCGAGGTGCTTCCCGTTCTGACGTATAAGGTGTGCTACAGGTATATCCCCGTGGAGTGGGAGGAAGGCCTGCCGGTTCTGCCTTTTGAGACATACGGTTCGCGTAATCTGGCGCATAACCTCGCAGGATGCTCTGAAGGCGTCATGTTTGCGGCTACCGTAGGCGTGGGAATGGACCGCCTGATACAGAAGTATGAGAGGATATCTCCATCCAGGGCACTCATAATGCAGGCGCTGGGCGCCGAGCGTGTGGAAGCCCTGTGCGATACATTCAATGCGGATATAACGGCAGAAGCGGCGGGACGCGGTCTTGTGACCGTACCGAGGTTTTCGCCGGGATACGGCGATCTGCCGCTGGAGGTCCAGAAAGAGTTCACGGCACTTCTTGACTGTGCACATCTGATAGGTATCAATCTGAATGAAAGCATGCTGATGAGCCCGTCCAAATCGGTGACGGCCGTCATCGGAATGAAAAGAGGATAGAAAATGACTGATATAAGGGAATATATCAAAGATCACATACTCTACCTGGACGGAGGCATGGGCACACTGCTCCAGAAGAGGGGCCTTAAGCCCGGAGAGCTGCCCGAGCGCTGGAACATATCCCGTCCGGAGGTGATCACGGAGCTCCAGAAGGCGTATTTCGATGCCGGCAGCAATGTCATCTACACCAACACGTTCGGTGCGAATTCTCTCAAGTTCGAAGAAGATGAGCTGCGTGCGATAGTCCACGGTGCGATAGACGTGGCACGTGCCGCCCGCGAACAGTCGACAGGCACACAGGAGAAGTTCATCTCTCTCGATATAGGACCCATGGGCAGACTGCTCAAACCCTACGGGGATATGGATTTCGACGAAGCAGTGGAGATATATGCCCGGACGATACGCATAGGTGTCGAATACGGCGTGGACCTGATAGACATCGAGACCATGAACGACAGCTATGACACCAAGGCCGCACTCCTGGCAGCCAAAGAGAATTCTGACCTGCCGGTGTTCGTTACCAATGCGTACGGAGAGGACGGCAAACTGATGACAGGCGCCTCGCCGGCCGCCATGATAGCGATGCTCGAAGGCATGGGAGCCGATGCGATAGGTGCCAACTGCTCTCTGGGCCCCAGCCAGCTGAAAGGTGTCGTGGAGGAATATATCAGGTATTCATCCGTGCCCGTGATACTCAAGCCCAACGCAGGACTTCCGAGGTCGGAGAACGGTGAGACCGTATATGATGTCATGCCCGGTGAATTTGCTTCCATCATGAGCGAATACGCGCATATGGGTGTCAGGGTTCTGGGTGGATGCTGCGGCACTACCCCCGACTATATCAGGGCGACTGCCGATAAGACGCTGCCGGACATGACTGAGATCACTTCGAAGACTCCGGTCACGGACAAGAATATCACGTTCATATCGTCATATACCCACGCCGTGGAGTTTAAGGATTCTCCCATTCTCATAGGAGAGCGTATCAATCCTACGGGCAAGAAACGTTTCAAACAGGCGCTCAGGGATCAGGATATCGATTATATACTCGGTGAGGGCTTAAGACAGCAGGATGCGGGTGCTCATGTGCTGGATGTCAACGTCGGTCTGCCCGAGATAGACGAACCCGAACTTCTGGACAGAGTCACATGCGAACTGCAGGCTATCATAGACCTGCCGCTTCAGATAGATACTACCGATCCCGTAGCTATGGAGCGGGCTCTCAGACATTATAACGGCAAGGCGTTGATTAATTCGGTCAACGGAAAACAGGAAGTAATGGATGTTATTTTTCCGCTGGTAGCCAAGTACGGAGGACTGTGTGTGGCTCTGACCCTGGACGAGGACGGTATTCCCGAATCGGCAGAGAGACGTGTCGAGATAGCGGAGCATATCATCGAAGAAGCCGCGAAGTACGGCATAGGCCGCAAAGACCTGCTCTTCGACACTCTGGCCATGACCATAAGTGCCGATACCAAGGCCGCTCTGGCCACTCTTAAGTCTTTGCATGAGATCAGAACGCGTCTGGGATGCCACACTTCTCTGGGCGTATCCAATATATCTTTCGGTCTGCCCGCAAGGGAACTCGTGACATCGACATTCTTTGCCCTCGCACTGGAGCAGGGACTGAGCGCTGCCATCATGAATCCCCATTCGCAGGAAATGATGAAGGTGTATTACACATACAGAGCTCTTCATGATCTGGATGAGAACTGCATGGATTATATAACCTTTGCCGACAGTTATGTTCCGGCCGGGCCCGCTCCCGGTACCGGTGCACCCGCACAGGGCACGGGTGATGCTGTATCTTCCGGCGCCGGTGCGAAGACATCGGGAGATGATTACGGTTCGCCTCTTAAGAGAGCCATCGTCAAGGGGCTTAAGGAACAGGCCGCCAATCTCACAAAAGACCTGTTAAAAGAAGGCAGACAGAGCCTGGATATCGTTAATGAAGAGATCATCCCCGCCCTGGATATAGTCGGCCAGGGTTTTGAAGCCAAGAAGATGTACCTGCCGCAGCTGCTCATGAGCGCAGAGGCATCACAGTCCGCTTTTGAGGTAATCAAGGCCGATATGGCCGCACATCCCGGTGAAGCGGTATCCAGAGGCAAGTTCGTCATAGCCACGGTTCACGGAGACATACACGATATAGGCAAGAACATAGTCAAACTCATCATGGAGAACTATGGTTTCGAAGTATATGATCTGGGCAAGGATGTTCCGCCGGAGGATGTGGTCGCCAAGGCCGAAGAGACAGGCGCTCCGCTGGTGGGACTGTCAGCTCTTATGACCACAACAGTACCCGCCATGGAGGAGACGATCAGACTCCTGCGCGAGAAACTGCCCAATGTCAAAACAGTCGTGGGCGGAGCGGTGCTCACCCAGGAATATGCCGATGCGATAGGTGCGGATTTCTATGCCAGAGATGCCATGGCCACCGTGAGATATGCACTTGACCTGGCGGAAGGCGGAGCGGACAGGGCGGAATAGAGAAAGATTATGAGCGGACAGGATTTTTCAAAACTCAAAGATATACGTCTGTATGCACTTGATATGGACGGGACGATATACCTGGGCACGCAGTGGATAGAAGGGGCCCGCGAGTTCCTTGATGCCGTGACGGCGAGCGGACGTGAGTACGTCTTTCTCACCAATAACTCATCCAGAGACCCGGCGAGCTATGTCGAGAAGCTGGCGAAGATGGGGCTTCAGGTCAGCCGCGACACCATCATCACTTCGGGGGATGCGACGATACATATGATACAGCGCAGATATCCCGGAGCACGTGTATACCTGCTGGGAAACGACCTGCTCAAAAGACAGTTCCGTGAATCGGGGATAACGCTCGTAAATGACGAACTTGAGGCCGCTTATGTCAAAAACGGCAATATAGTATCCGGGATCAGAGACGGAGCGGTCAACCTGGTCACAGTCGGATTTGACACCTCACTGGATTATATGAAGATGAGCGTGGTATGTGATCTGATCAGAGCAGGGATCCCCTATATATCCACACATCCCGATTATAACTGTCCGACCGAGACAGGATTCATACCCGATGCCGGGGCTATTCATGCTTTCATAGAAGCATCCGCCGGACGCAGACCCGATGAGATAGTGGGCAAGCCTCATGCCGGCATCATAGATTACATGCTGGACCGTACCGGATTCGACAGATCTGAGGTCGCCATGGTCGGTGACAGACTGTATACGGATGTGGCAGCCGGAGTTAACAACGGTCTCACCGGGATACTGGTCTTAAGCGGTGAGGCGACCATGGATGACGTACGTACATCCGATGTGGTTCCGGATATGATATTTGATTCGGTAGCGGACATGATACCGTATCTGTGAGAAAGAGACCGGAGGGAGCAGTTTACATAATATGGACATTCAGGATTTCAGAGCAGGTTTAGACCTGCTCTTTGAGCAAAACAGGATACCGGAGGTCGAGCCTTATCTAGAAGGTGCTCTGCGTGCGGCCATAGAGGAGCAGGACGATAATGCTGTCGTGCATGTGCTCAACGAGATGGTCGGTTTCTATCGTGAGACATGTGACTATGACAGGTCGGTCATGTACGGGACCAAGGCACTGGAGATCATAGAGAGTGCAGGTGAAAAGGATTCGCACGCCTATGCCACGACGGAACTCAATCTGGCGAATGCACTCAGGGCGGCAGGACGTATCGAAGAGTCGCTGGAGCGGTATGCCGATACGGAGAGGATCTACAGGCAGATACTCACGGATGAAGCATTTGACTATGCAAATCTCTACAATAACATGTCGCTCGCATATCAGGAGGCTCAGCTGTATCCCGAGGCGATAGACTGCCTGAACAGAGCGATGGAGATAGTTCTGCTGTATCCGGACAGGCGGTTCGAACTGGCCGTGACACATGCGAATCTGGGTAACAGCCTGTTGGGTGCCGTCAGACTCGACCCGGGGATAGAGCGTAACCATCCGGATATATATGACGGGATAAGAGTGTACCTGACGGAAGCCGTCGATATCTTCAGGGAGAGAAACGAGAACGGTGCTCATCTGGGAGCGGCATTGATGGGACTGGGGGATCTGTATGCTTTGACAGGTAATGATCCGGAGGCCGTCAGGTGGTACTCCCGGGCGCTTCATGCCGTTGAATCCAATCTGGGTCATATTGAATACTATTACCGTGTCAGGGATGCATATGACGCTGCACGCGGCAGAATGGAAGGATCCGCAGACCGTCCCGATGAGATGCTCACCGGTGCGGAGATCTGCAGGCTCTACTACGAAGAAGCCGTATCCCCGATGCTGAAGGAGAAGTATCCCGGGCTCGCAGGTTCGGTATGTGCCGGATTGTTCGGAGAAGGATCAGATGCATACGGATATGATGATATCGATTCCAGGGATCATGATTGGGGACCGGGTGTTATTTTACTCATAAATAACAAGGGTAATTATGACCGGTACGGTCAATCTATCAGCCGCGATCTCCTGGAACTGGCTGCAGAAAAGCAGGAATTCCGCGGGTTTAAGGCAGATTCCGACTCGATCCTCAGGCACCGCAGGGGAGTATTCAGCACAGAAGAATACTATACCGGCCTGCTGGGTGAGAAGATGTGCTCATACCTGCTCGGTACATATGTGCCCGTCAGCGATGCGGAGGTTGAGAGCATATGGCTGTCGGCACCCGAATATGCGCTGGCCGCTGCCGTCAACGGAGAGGTATGGAACGATCCTGAGGGGACAGTCACCGGCATCAGGGAGAAACTTAAGAACTACTACCCCGAAAGCCTGTGGCGCAGGATGCTGATGCAGAACATCGCACTGTACTCACAGAATGCACAGTATAACTACCTGCGGATGAAGCGACGCGGGGATAATGCTTCCTCGGATATCGTGCTGGCGGAAGGCATGAAGTGTGCCGCACATATCGCATATATCATGGAGAAGAGATATGCTCCGCATGATAAGTGGCTGTTTAAGGGCCTGGATGATCTGACGGTGGCTGCATCTGTGGATAAGACTGCTGCCGATGCCGGGTATAGCGGACGTGGTGTGCATGAGTGGATAGACAGGATCATGGCGCTCAACAGGACCACTCCGGACAGCGCACCCACGGATGCTTCCATGCGACCGGTTATTGAGGCTATAGATGATCTGGCCGTCACGCTTCAGGAGAAGATGCGGGATATGGGACTCATAGGGAAAGTTTCCCGTTATATGGAGGATGCGATCATGGAATTAAAGAATGGAGTGACCAGCCCGGATGATCTGAAGCAGGAACTGGTCAAAAGGATTGTCAAAGATGAGTGGGAGGCTTTTGATAAGGTCATAAACGAAGGCGGACGTGCAGACTGCCAGGACAACTGGGGGACATTCAATATCATGCGCTCGTCCCAGTATCTGACCTGGGATGCGGATATGCTGGCCAGATATGCTGAGGATTTCGAGGCAAGTACGGCCGCAGGATGGAATCCGGTCATGGAGAAGTACGGGCGCATGGAGGAATCCACCGCACCCGACAGATACGCTCAGATCGCGGATAAGCTTCCGCCCGTGCCGGAGGACAAAAGGGCTATAATCGAGGAGATCGTGAAAGTACAGGTCGGCTGGATGGAGGAATTTGCGGAAAAGTATCCGCGGATGGCCGGTAATGCGCGCACCATACACACTTCGGAGGATACTCCGTACGATACGTCATATGAAACCTATCTGCGTGGGGAACTGATGACATACAGCGATGAGATGCTTAAGATGTACGGCGCCTTCATCGTACGCCTGGCACAGAACGGGCATAACCTCGCGTACCTGACCATGGAGAATACGGCCCTGCTCTACGGCTACAAATCCCTCGATGATGCCGAGGCAAGTCTGTAGCCGGTCGTCGCAGGGACATCACAAATCACACAATCAAAAGCATCACAAAGTACGCAAACCGCAGAAAATGATGCCTGCGGAGGGCGGAATCCATCGAGAAAGCATCGGAAACTTGCGAAACCGCGGATCCCGATGCCTGCAGCGATAAAAACCCGTGGGAGCGCATATATATACTGCTCATTACTCCTTCGCCAAGTCTGTCTAAGCAGAAACGCGCCGGCTACTTCACGCCCCGGTGCCGGAGCCATTCGCATCCATGCTCAGTGGCTCCTGTCGACGACATCCGTGTCGTCTCCCACCTGCGTCATCTCGTGTTTCTGCCAAGACAGACTAAGCTCATCCGGAGTTCGCAGTATATATATGCGCTCCCCTTAGATATCTTTATAGGCCATGTTTACGTTGTGGTACTGCCGGTCTTCGGAGACATCGGCGTCAAACCAATCCTCGGGTATATATGCATCCGATGCCGCCTCGGCCGGAAACTCTACTTCGGCAATTACCAGCGGAGCAAAGGGCTCATCGAATACATCCAGTTCCACGCACAGATCAACTCCGTCCGGTAACTTGTAATCGTCCTTAAAACGGGGCTCTGTAATCGGAATTATGTATCTGGTCTTGGATATCACGTTTCCGTCAGCCTTGGTCAGCAGATGTTCGAAACCTTCCTCAGTCAGTGCGAGATTGTATTCCTCGCGGGACACGAGTCCTTTTCCCTTGTATGTCATATAGTAGTCGTCATCGGACTTACGCACACGGACCACGGGTTCCCTGCACAGATAGGCCTGTATGATCCGGTGGCTGTCATATGCGCTTAAGTCTTCCGGCATGGTCTTTACGGTATATTTTCTCTCGATCTCCATATATGCACCTCTGCTGCATGCTATTCTCTACTGTTCCCTGTTATTCTCTGTTATTACCTGCTTACTTCCTGCTAGTTCCTACTATACTATATCCGAAATATTATAATAATATAAAATGTCTGTTTTCGCCCTATTTTATTATTGTCTAAAGAGTTTTGGTTATGTTATAATCTCATATTGCGTATGGCTTGCGAAAATCAGCCATTTCGCGGGTCAGATCAAGTGTTTGCGAACAATAAACCAGGAGGTTTTGATACATGAGTGTAAAAGTTGAAAAGCAGGAAGGGAGCATGGCTCTCCTTACCATCGAGATCGAGGCAGAGAAACTTGACGGAGCTATTGATAAGGCTTATCACAAGCAGAAGAGCCGCATCAACGTACCCGGCTTCCGTAAGGGCAAGGTATCCCGTCAGGTCATCGAGAAGATGTACGGTCCCGAGATATTCTATGATATGGCATCCGACATACTGATCCGTGAGACCATCGAGGAAGCCATGGAGGAGTCGGGCGAGGATATCGTATCAACTCCTACCGTTGATATAGTTCAGATCGAAAAGGGACAGCCTTTCATCTACACGGCTTCGGTTGCCGTTAAGCCGCCCGTTAAGCTCGGTGAGTACAAGGGTGTCGTTATAGATAAGGTAAATACCGAGGTTACGGATGATGATGTGGCAGATGCCCTGGATAAGGAGCGCCGCAAGAACGCCCGTCAGATCACCGTTACAGACCGCGCCGTAGAGGATGGCGATACCATCGTCCTGGATTACGAGGGATCCGTTGACGGAGTTCCTTTTGAAGGCGGCAAGGGTTCCGATCAGGAGCTGAAGATCGGCAGCGGAACATTTATCCCCGGATTCGAGGATCAGCTCATAGGTGTCAAGCCCGGTGAGGAGTGTGAGGTCAACGTGACATTCCCCGATGATTATCATGCAGATGAGCTGGCAGGCAAGGCCGCAGTGTTTAAGTGCGTGGTCAATGAGATCCATACCGAGGAACTCCCCGATCTGGATGATGACTTTGCTTCTGATGTATCGGAGTTCGAGACTCTGGATGAATATAAGGCATTCCTGCGCGGTGAACTTGAAGAGCGCAAGCGTAAGGAAGCCCAGGATGCCAAAGAAGAGGCAGCGCGTGCTGCTGCGGAAGCCGAAGCCAAAGCGAAAGCCGAGGCGGAAGCGGCTCGTCAGGCTGCGGAA
>CAJOID010000052.1 GCA_905234595.1 uncultured Lachnospiraceae bacterium
CCGATTATCCGTTTTCATGATGGCGGCATGATAAAACAACCTTTCAAAACAGAAAAACGGGGGCAGAACACTTGGCTCCACTCCCGCTTTGTCTACAGTCTGAATCCGGTCCTTTGGGGACCGGATTTCGAATTGATAATACTATACAGGTATTTGTTTTTTTTGTTGCTCCAATTCTTTGCGAAGACTATCGTTTTCTATTTCAAGCTGCTTTCTTTCTTCTTCGCCCTCGGCACGTCCTTCAAGCCTGCCCTGTTCCTTACCTTCGTGAAATATCCGGATCTCCGGTAAATCCAATACTTTTCCGCCCATGATTTCACCTACCTTCTCCTGAACACGCTCATGTTTATTCATGAGCTTATACATTACCCTGCGTGTTGAGTTAATAATAACACCGCATGAAAATGCCGACAAGACACCCTCGTATAGTCGATTTAGTGGTATCATACGAGTATGAACAGAGAGACTAAAAAACCGAATACATGGACTGTAGTCCTTATCATATCGCTGATCATCATTCTGCTTATGTCCCTTATAAGCAATGCCGTGGAGATCGGAGACCGGTTAGGGAACGTACATCTGTCGCTGGAGATACTCTTTTATCTTCTGATCGTGATCGTGGTCGTGGTCGGAATAGTGTATCCCCTGGTAGGTGTTTTCCTGACGCCGATCTTTTCACTCGAGAGTCTGCATAACTCCGACGGTTCGGTACGTATCAGGTGGTGTAAGAGGCTTGTGAATAACCTGCTTGAAAACGTAGATCTGACAGATGAGGAGAAAGAAGAAGTAAAGGGCTTCCTGAAACTCGAGGACGAAACGGATGACCGTCTGATCGAATTCTTTACCCGCAAGATCACACCTCTGCTTGACCGGGAGATATACGATACAGCAAAGAAGATCTTCATCGTGACAGCTGTATCGCAGAACTCGGTCTACGACATGCTTGGCATGGTAGCCGCCAATTTCAGCCTGATCAGACGTATCACGGAGATATGCGGTTTCCGCCCGAACAATATGCAGGTCTTAAGGCTCTACATCCGCGTCCTTGCGATGACTCTGATCGCAGGCAACCTGGAAGAGATGAATATCGAGGAACTGATACCGATGGCCACGGAGGGGGCACTCGGCAAAGCCGTAGGTATCGTAGCCGCATCAGCTACTCAGGGTGCCCTGAATGCCCTCATGACGCTCCGTATGGCCGCCATTACAAAGAACTATCTGCTGAATGCCGACAGATCGATGACCAGAAAAGAACTGCGCAAGAGATCATATGCCGAAGCATTCGGCATACTCAAGAATATCTTAAAGCAGGGTATGGATGACAAAGTAAAAACCCCTGTAAAGAATCTGTTTACACGCAAAAAGGATACAACCGCCCTCGAAGAAGGAGACGACTATGATACTTGAAGCCGTAAAAGCTGATATTACGAAGATCGACTACGTGGATGCGATCGTAAACGCAGCCAATGAATCATTGCTCGGAGGCGGAGGAGTAGACGGCGCCGTACACAGAGCAGCGGGCTCGAAGCTTCTGGAAGAATGCCGCACATTACACGGATGTCCGACCGGTGAAGCTAAGATCACAAAGGGCTATGACCTGCCTGTCGGATATGTGATCCACACTGTGGGACCGATATGGCATGGAGGTTCATGGGATGAGGAGAGACTCCTTTCATCATGCTATTACAATTCGCTGAAGATAGCAGCGGACAGAGGATTCACTTCCGTAGCGTTCCCTTCGATATCCACAGGCGTATACGGATATCCCGTGGAAAAGGCTGCGAAGACAGCAGTGAGCACAGTGCTGGACTTCGCATCAAAGGAGCCGGGTTCTGTCGAAAAAGTAATCTGGGCGTGCTTCGATGACCGCACACTGGCTGCATATCAGGCAGAGATAGACCTGCAAAAAGGTACTATATAATACCGCTCAAACCTATGGTAATCTTTCAGTAAGATACATAATGACCATGTATTTGAAAGGAGACTGCCATGAAGAAAAACATACGACTTGTACTTCTCGGAGAGCTGATACTTTTTGTTGCGTTGTTTCTTTTGATCACTTGGGGATGGGGATTCTCGGCTATCACCTGGTTCCTTGATCTGCCTTCGATCATAGTGATCCTTCTGTTTATCATTCCCGGACTGATGATCATGGGAGAGTGGAAGGACTTTATCAAAGCATTCTCTGTGGGGATCAGGCAATTCAGCTTACTTGAACTCAAAAACATCATCGGTGCGGTCGGTGCAGCCCAGAAGCTGACTGTATATGGTGCATTGTTTGCGATCATCGTATCAGCAGTCCTTTTAATGGGAAACCTGGATGATCCGTCTACATTCGGCCCTAATCTGGCAGTGTGTTTCCTGTCGGGATTCTATGCGGTTATTCTGGAATTTTTCCTGTTGCCGCTTCGTCTGAATGCTGAACGCAGGATGAATGAAGAGATGGATATGGGTGATGAGTGAGCATTCCATCACAAAAAAACAGTATCTTGAGGTTGCCGGGCAGTACGGATTCACCCGGCGTGAACTCGAACTGGGGTTTCTGAAGGTGTCCGGGTTCTCAAATCGCAGGATCGCGTATATGTACGGTATATCCGAGCAGACCGTGAAGAATCACTTTACTCATATATACGAGAAAGCATGGGTTCCCGGACGAAAAGAATTCCGGGAACTGTTCATAGAATAAGCCTTTGATACGGGGGTGTGTTATAATTCATATATGAATCTGGACTATAACATTTTCCTTGAATTAGCGGTCATTCCCGTTGATATGGTTCTATACAGCTATCTGGTCCTGCGATATACGAACATGACCCGTATCAACGTGGCGTTTCGCAGGTTTGCTTTCGCTGTGATGATCGCCGATATCACAGATGTTCTGACGGCCATAGTCACCAGCGCTCACGACAGAGTCCCTAATCCGATCCACTATCTGTTCAATATCACCGATTCGCTGTTCACATCCCTGGCAGCATTTGCTTTCATTTACTACATATACGCATATACAAGTATGGATCATGATGACCATACCAGGCGTAATGTGATCAATATCGCGCTCCTGGTCATCAATATAGCCCTGCTTGTCACCAATCCCATCACGGGATGGGTCTTCACATACGATGCGGCCGGCAACTATATCCATGAGTTTCTCTTCATACCGGTAGCATACGGATTCCCGATACTGTTCTTCGCAATAGGCAGTCTGTTCATGCTCGCTCACCGCGACAGATACAGGCGCAGTCAGAAACTGGCCATGATCCTGGCCATCATCTCATCAGCCATATTGTTCATGGTACAGATGCTCTTCTTCGACGATGTGCTGATAACTCTGTTCATCGCATCCATCGGAGTATTGGTCGTATTCCTGACCATAGAGACGCCTGACTACGTGAATCTGCTGAAGACACGGGCCGAGCTGAATGAAGCACGCGAGAGGGAAGTGGTAGCGCTTGCTAAAGAGCAGTTGTCCAGAGAAGTACTCCTGGCTCTGTCCAAATCAGTGGATGCCAAAGACCATTACACCAACGGTCATTCAGAGCGAGTGGCTGAATACGCTCGAGAGATCTCGAGGCGCATGGGCAAAAGCGAAGAGGAACAGGAACAGATCTATGAGCTCGGACTGCTCCACGACATAGGCAAGATCGGCATATCCGAAGAGATCATCAATAAAAAGGGCAAACTCTCTGATAAGGAATTCGATGAGATCAAGCGGCACACCGAGATCGGCTGGGATATACTGAAAACCATTAACGAGATGCCATGGCTCTCCACCGGTGCCAGATGGCACCACGAAAGATTCGACGGAAAAGGATACCCGGACGGCAAGTCCGGCAAGGATATACCCGAGGAAGCCAGGATCATATGTCTGGCTGACAGTTATGATGCCATGACCAGCAAACGTTCATATTCATCCCCCAAGCCGCAGAACGTGGTAAGAGCGGAGATAGAACGCTGTATGGGCACACAGTTCGATCCTGATATAGCCCGCTTCATGCTTGATATGATTGATGAGGATACGGAGTTTCAACTGCGGGAGCATGAGGTGGAAAAATGATCGTTTATGACGGATTAAAAACTGACTTTCTATCAAGCTGTGAAAGAGACACCATAGCGATCGAGATAGAAGAGAATATGCTCAATAAACTCGGAAAGCATACTCCGAAGGCTGAATTCCGCTCCTGGGAAAACTCGCTGAACTATATGTACAAGGTCCTGAATGACAGAGAGATACCTGATGATGCCGGAATCGCTATTGAGTTTAACATCCCCCAGACATCCAAACGTGTTGATTTCATGATTTCGGGTTTTGATATGCAGGGGATTCCCGGTATGGTTATCGTGGAACTGAAGCAATGGGATTCTCTGACCGAAGTAGAAGGAACGGATGCTCTTGTTGAAACCTATGTAGGCGGCGGCATACACCGGGTTGTCCATCCATCTTACCAGGCCTGGTCTTATGCTCAGCTGATCAGGGATTATAATCAGGAAGTTCAGGACAGCGAGATCACACTTTCTCCCTGTGCTTGCTTGCACAACTATATCCGTCATCAGAATGATCCGCTTGATGCAGTTCAGTATCAGGACTATCTGGAAGATGCATCTGCATATACCAAGGGACAGCTGGACCAACTTCGTGATTTCATCAAAAGATCGATCCGAAAAGGTGACCGGAAGGAACTGCTGTATCGTGTTGATCACGGAAAAATCCGCCCGTCCAAAAGTCTTCAGGATTCAATCGGATCCATGCTCAAAGGCAACCGTGAATTCATCATGATCGATGAACAGAAGGTCGCGTACGAAGAGATACTCAGACTGTCATTGCAATGCCAGAAAGATTATCAAAAGAGAACGATCATAGTCCAGGGCGGTCCCGGAACCGGAAAGAGCGTCATAGCGATAAATCTGCTCGCCGAACTGACCAGACGAGATCAGATGGTTCAGTATGTATCAAAGAACAGTGCTCCGAGACAGGTCTATCTGAAGAAACTTAAAGGACAGATGAAGAAGAGCAGTGTCGATAATATGTTCAAAGGCTCCGGTACTTATACGGAAGCCGGATGTAATGTGGCACATACCCTGCTTTGTGATGAAGCGCACCGGCTTAACGAGAAATCCGGGATGTTTCATAATGAGGGTGTGAATCAGATCAAGGAGATAATACACGCTTCATATTGCAGCGTTTTCTTCATCGATGAAAGCCAAAGAGTGACTATGGATGACATAGGATCTGTAGAAGAGATAGAGAAGTGGGCGAAGGAGGAAGGATCCGAACTGCACTATCTGGAACTTAAGTCACAGTTCCGTTGTAACGGCTCAGACGGTTACCTGTCCTGGCTGGATGATGTGCTGGATATCAGAGAGACAGCCAATTATGATCTCGACGGGATCGATTATGATATCCGTGTCTGTGATACCCCCAGTGAAATGCGTGATCTTGTGATTGAACGTAACAGGGCGGCCAACAGAGCCAGAATACTCGCAGGGTATTGCTGGGAATGGGCAAAAAAAGAACAGAATAATACGGATTACCATGATATAAAGATCGGTGACTTCGAGATCAGTTGGAATCTCGGTAACGGTGAGCCTTTTGCCGTGAGTGATACATCTATAAATGAAGCCGGATGTATTCATACCTCACAGGGGCTTGAGTTCGACTATGTGGGTGTGATCATAGGAGATGATATGCGGTTTGACGACGGACATGTGATCACGGATTTCACCAGAAGAGCAAAAACCGATCAATCTTTAAAAGGAATCAAGAAACTGTATAAAGAATCACCTGATGAAGCGAATAAAAGAGCTGATGAGATCATCAAAAACACGTATCGTACGCTGCTTACGAGAGGGATGAAGGGATGCTATATCTATTGCACTGATCCCGGAATGTCCGCATATTTGAAGAAAAGATTGGAGAACGTAAAGAATGAAGCAGGAAACCATTGACAGGATCAGAAGATTCTCGGAGGATCGTGATTGGGATCAGTTCCATTCTCCTGAGAATCTGGCTAAATCGATAGTCATTGAAGCGGCGGAACTGCTTGAATGCTTCCAGTGGAGTGGGAATGAATATGATCTTCAACATGTTAAAGAAGAGCTTGCAGATGTCATTGTTTATGCTCAAAATCTGGTAGATAAGCTGGGGCTGGATGAAGACGAGATCGTCAATATGAAGATGGAACAGAACGAAAAGAAGTACCCGGTAGATAAAGCCAGGGGCAGCGCCGCCAAATATGATCAGTTATAAATCATATTTTTTATGAGAAAGGATGATAAGAGCATGAAGGATTTCCTGGACCGGATCAAAACCGGTAACTGTAGTACGACAGAATTGATTCTATCAGGAGTTTGTCTGGTGCTTGCGGGTGTTGTGATCGGGATGAAGATCGCCCCGGCAAGAGCAGCAGCCTATGGGAGTTTTAACGAGAATCAGGGAAGCGTAGTAACACCTGATGAGATCAAAGAATTGATACAGGGGAAGAAAACCAATTGCAAAGATGCATGAAAAGAATGCATATAAATGAAAGGCGCTGATTTATGGCAAAAGCAGAAATGAAGACGGTGAAAAAGGTCAGGAATGATCAGCCCGGTAATGCAGCCGGGGATAAGCAGGTGCAGGGAGACGTATCACTGCCGGCGGCCAGAAGGTGTTCTAAATGCGGTGTTTCCATGGAACTGATCACTGAAGGTAACAGGCAGTATTGGAAATGCCCTACGTGTGGTGAAACGATAGAGATTCCGGCTGTTTAAACAGCGTATTTGGTTGAGGATATAGTATGAAACTGATGCCGGCGTTACCGGAGAGTATTTTTGATATAGGATATCTGATATTCGCTATAGTCAGCGGCATATGTACATTGCGGTAGCATTATCGTTTGCCTTTTACCTGCCGGTGGTCCTGTTTACGCATATCATTCCGATGATGGGCATGCTGATGCTGCCGAAGACAGTGATGTATATCTGGATCATATGTATGTTTCGGAGTGCCGCATTTAAGACAGAGCAATGAAGAGCCTGCTACACATCAGGTCAGGAACATGAACAAAGAATTCTTAAACGATCATTATGATTCGATCCTTGCCAATAACAGGGAGAAGATCATGTTAGGTGGATGCGGAGATGCATTCCTTACAAATGCGCGCACGGACAACAGAATGGCGCTTGTTATTCTGATCAGGATCTCTCCTGAGACGGCAGACAGGATAAACACCTGTATGGCCGGGATAAGGGAAATAGAGCCGGATCTGTACTTTTATCCGGCAGAGGATCTCCATGTTACGGTAATGGATATACTGAAAGGCGAAGAGGGCAGAAGCATCCCGCAGAATATCGACGATTATATTCAATGTATCAGAGAAGCCGGCAGATCGATCTCACCGTTTAATATCATGTTTGATGGCCTTACAGCCAGTGACAACGCAGTCATGGTGAGAGGGTACTATGATGATGAACTGATGATATTCAGACAGAACCTCAGGGAAATGTTTAAGAAAAGGGGGCTGTTACTGGAAGAAAGGTATGAGACCGTTTCATCTCATATTACGATAGCAAGACTGCATGATAAGTACAGGGATCCGGAGAGGCTTTTAAACTATATTGAGAAACCGCGGGTTTTCGGGACGATGACCGTATCGGAGATGGAGCTATCATTCCACAACTGGTACGACACCCGGAAGGAAAGAATCTCGACAATATATCTGTAACTCTGTTGACAAAACAATATGAACGATATAATATAAACGTGTTTATATAAACGCGTTTATATTTATGTTCGGATTTATGTTTTCAATGGAGGATTATCATGGTTCTGATAGTAAATACAACATCGGACACATCCATAACCGACAGGATCAAAGAACTGGCGGCGGGCAGAAATGTCGAAACGGATGTGGTCGAGGCAGCTTCACTTAAAATCAGCCCCTGTATCGGATGCAATTTCTGCTGGATGAAGACACCCGGAGAGTGTTCGATCAAAGACGACTACGAGATCATTCTGAAGAAGGTCATACATGCTGATCAGCTCTGGGTCATCTCGGATACAGCGCTCGGATTCCTCGATCATAAGGGCAAGAATATCTATGACAGGATCCTTCCGATCGCCACTATGTACCTGAAATTCAAAGGAGATCAGATGCGGCATGTGCTTAGATATAAGCAGATAACGGATATCGGCATCATCTACCGCGGAGAGCCGGACAGAGAGTATCTGGAGAGATGGAACGGGAGGGCTGCACTGAATTTCGGCAGCAAGTCACTCGGTGTATTCGGTACGGATGAGGTAAAGGAGGCGGTATCATGCATGTGCTGATCATAAACGGAAGTCCCAGAGTTAAGCAGTTCAGTAATACCGATAAGATATTGGCTAAATTCACGGAAGGGATGTGTGAGAACGGGACCACATTCGAACAGTATGAGGTCTCTGACAGGAAGCAGTGGGATGATATCCGCGCGGCTTACTATTCAAACAGCAATATCTTGATCGCGCTTCCTCTGTATGTGGAATGCATTCCGGGCCTGCTGATGGAGTTCCTTGAGACACTTACGCCCAAGAATGACGGCACGAGGATAGCCTATATACTGCAGAGCGGGTTCGCAGAGGGCGTTCAGCTCAGGTGCGGTGAAGCTTATCTGGAGAAGCTGACAGGGTATCTCGGGTGTGAATATGCCGGAACACTTGTCAAAGGCGATAACTTCAGTATAAGATTTTTCGAGGGTGAGCAGCGGGACAGAGTTACCGGTCCATATACGGAAATGGGACGCGAATACGCTGCGAACGCCGGATTTGATACTGATAAGTGCAGAGCCTTTACCGGGTTCGAAGTAATGCCGGCATATCTTAGGCTGATACTCCGGGTTGTGTTCAGGACCGTGGGAAGGGTCATGTTTAAGAAGATCGCCGTTGGCTGGGGATGTACGAAGCCGCTGGACTACAGACCTTATCAATAAGACTGATATTATGGGACGTAAAACAAAGATAACCAGAGAAATGATACTGGAAGCGGCATATGAGCTGCTGGATGAATCGGGCATAGGCGCTGTGGCGATCAAGTCTATAGCGTCGAAGCTTGAGTGTTCCACACAGCCTGTTTCCTGGCAGTTCGGGAGCATGACGGAGCTCAAAAAGGAACTGTATGAATATGCCGCGATGAAGCTGTATGGCACTTTGGGGGAAGAAATGCAGGGAAAAGAGGCTGTAGAGGCTTTCTTCATTTCCGGTAAGCATTATCTGTCCGGTGCCTGCGATCACCCGAATGTCTTCAGATTTGTCAATGTGGATGACCCTCTGGAGACTGTCGGTGAACAGTTTTATAATGGCAGGAGCATTTTTGATCTGCAGTTTAATAAAGAGGCGTTTGAGCTACTTACTTCGCAATACGATATTTCTCCCGAGATACTGGGAGCTGCGGTCAGGGATGTGGTCATATATACCCACGGGCTGGCTGTCATGATGATGTTTGACAATTACAGACTTCCCAAGGATGAGGCTGTACGCATGATGTATGATATGGGCGTGAGGATACTTGCGAGCATAGGTATAGAGAATGATAAAGACCTGCTGGGTGAAGTGAGATAAATACGCTATATGATGGATTTTGATGAGTTTTTGTGTGATGCGGAGCTTCATATAGACACCATCGGGCGGGATGAGAAGTATTCCAATGCACATGCTCATCCTTATGAGCCTACCACGTATTCGGTTTTGGAGAGACTTACGGAGAGCGGTCTGATCGGTGCGGATGATCACCTGATCGATTACGGGAGCGGCAAAGGACGTGTACCCATATATATGAATCATAAGATCGGATGCAGGGTTACCGGCGTCGAGTGCATGGAGAAATTCTGTCAGGATGCGCTTCATAACCTTGAAAAGTATAAGGACGGTGAGGCTGATGCCGGAACAAATATCGGTTTTGTCTGTGCCCGTGCCCAGGATTATCCCGTACCGGATGATGTGACGTCGGCATTTTTCTTTAATCCCTTTTCCGTATCGATCATGCGGTCCGTATTGGACAGGCTCCTCGAATCATATGACAGGAACCCGCGTTATATACGCATGTTCTTTTATTATCCGTCAGATGCTTACATCGCATACCTTTCGTGTGTGGATGAAGTGATGTTTGAGGACGAGATCGACTGCACGGATCTTTTCAAAGAGAACGATCCCCGGAACCGGGTGATCATATTCTCGATCGGAGGATGATTATTTTAGGACGGAGATAATTTATTCTTGACAGCCTTTTTGGGTATATGTTATTTTGATTTAAACCGATGATGAGGAGTGAGTAGTTCTTACACAACTCTATGGGAGCGAACCGCGGACGGTGGAAGCGTGGTATGGAGCGTAAGGATGAATGGACCTCAGAGGGTGAACAGAAACGGGTGACCGGAGTATGGGAGACGGAGTGAGGATCTTCGTGAACAAAGTCCCGCATATGACAGTATGCACGAGAGGGTGATCAGATCACCAAGCCGGGTGGCACCGCAGGTTATAGTACCTGTCCCAGCAGTAACTACTGTAGGGACAGGTTTTTTGTTTATCTGAACCTCGTCCCGCAAAAAGGTGAAGCGGGCTTGGGCCTGCGAAGGAGGAAACATGAAAAAAAGAATCGTAGCTATGATGATGGCACTGGCAGTAAGCGCATCACTGTGTGCATGCGGAGGAACTGCAAACGAAGCACCTGCAGCGGATAATGACGCAGCTGCAACCGAAACAGAGAGCACAGGCGATGCTGCAGCGGCTGAGACCGATGCAGGGACCGTATATAAGGTGGGCATCTGCAATTACGTAGATGATGCATCTCTTAACCAGATCGTTGAGAACATCCAGAACCGTCTGGGTGAGATAGGCACGGAGAAGAATGTTAAGTTCGAGATCGAATATGATAACTGTAACGCCGATGCAAACGTTCTTTCACAGATCATAGCCAACTTCATCGCAGATGATGTTGATCTCATGGTAGGCGTGGCTACCCCCGTAGCCATGAGCATGCAGGCCGCTACCGAGGATAACAGGATCCCTGTAGTGTTCGCTGCAGTTTCCGATCCCGAGGGTGCAGGCGTGGTTGATTCAAACAGCGCACCCGGAGCAAACATCACCGGTACATCAGATTATCTGGATACCAACGCTATCATGAACCTCATCCTGGCTCAGAAACCCGATATTGCGAAAGTAGGTCTGCTCTATGATGTGGGACAGGATGCTTCTACCGCCGCCATAGCGGAAGCAAAGGCATTCCTTGACAGCAAGGGCATCGAGTGCGTAGAGCATACCGGAACCAATGTGGACGAGGTTTCACTGGCTGTAGACGCATTTATAGCTGACGGAGTGGAAGCTGTCTTTACACCTTCTGACAACACCATCATGACAGCTGAACTTTCAATATATGAGAAGATGGCAGATGCAGGCATACTTCACTATGCCGGTGCCGATTCATTCGCTCTGAACGGTGCATTCCTCGGATACGGTGTAGACTATGCGAACCTCGGTGTGGAGACTGCCGACATGGTTGCTCAGATCCTTGTAGACGGAGCTGATCCCGCAACTACGGCTGTTAAGACTTTTGACAACGGTACAGCTACCATCAATACAGATATATGCGATAAGCTGGGCTTGAACTTTGATGAACTTTCAGATACTTTTGCACCTTACTGCACCAAGGTTGAGAGCATCCAGACAGCAGAGAACTTCTGAGTTTTACTTAAATAGTGCGGCCGAACGGCCGGAAGGAGATCTACATGAATTTAGCGGATATGGGACCATTGTTGCAGACAGCGCTTGAACTCGGATTATTCAGTGCGCTTACGGTTCTGGCGCTGTACTTAAGTTACAGCATGCTGAACGTCTGCGACCTGTCTACGGACGGATGCTTCACTATGGGGGCATGCGTCGGAGCGGTGGTTGCCATATCCGGTCATCCGTTTTTGTCCATCATAGCCGCTATGGGAGTCGGAGTCCTGTCCGGTTTCATAGTAGCCATACTTCAGACCAAGATGGGAGTGGAGAGCCTGCTGGCAGGAATCATAGTCAATACGGGCTGGTATTCGCTGAACATAGCGATCATGGGCAATGCATCACTCCTTAATATGAACAAGACCGAGACTGTATTTACCAAACTGAAGGATGTGCTGGCCGGGACGGTCATTTCCGATGCATACAGACTGATCATCGCATTGACCGCCGTTACGCTTGTGGTTGTTTTTCTTTCGTTTTTCCTGCGTACGAGACTCGGACTGGCTATCAGAGCTACGGGCAATAACCCCGATATGGTTAAGTCGTCATCCATCAATCCCGCATTTACCACTATAGTGGGACTGTGCATATCCAATTCATTCACGGCTCTGGGCGGATGCCTGCTTGCCCAGTCTCAGAAATCCGTGAATATCGATATCGGCAGCGGCATGGTCACGATAGCTCTGGCATCACTGCTGATAGGTGAGGCGGTCATGAGTAAGGGCGGCATCACTCTGAGAGCCGTAGGTGCCGTGATAGGTGCTTTCATCTTCAGGCTGGTCTATACTATCGCACTCAGATTCCATATGCCGGCATATATGCTCAAACTCGTATCGTCGATCATAGTCATCGTGGCTATCAGCGGACCTTACTTTAGGAAGAGACTGCCTCTCATCAAGAGGAGTCTGGCTCTGAAGAAACAGGGCATAGACGGGGAGGGACGCGCAGATGCTTAGATTATCTCACGTATCCAAGACTTTTAATCCCGGTACCGTCAACGCAAAGCAGGCACTGACAGACCTCAACCTGACCGTGAATAACGGAGATTTCATCACCATTATCGGAGCAAACGGAGCGGGTAAATCCACGCTTTTCAATGCGATAGCAGGCAGTTTCATCACAGACAGCGGGCAGATCACCCTCGATGATACCGATATCACGCTCATGCCGGAACATATCAGGGCACACAGGATCGGCAGACTGTTCCAGGATCCCATGAGAGGTACCGCTGCGGGCATGACGATAGAGGAGAATCTGACACTTGCCGCAGGCAAGGGTGGATGGCTCTCACATATAGACCGTAAGCAGAGAGAGGAGTTCAGAGAGATCCTGTCCAGGCTCGATATGGGGCTTGAGGATCGTATGAAACAGCCCATGGGACTGCTCTCGGGCGGCCAGAGACAGGCCGTGACACTGCTCATGGCTACGATCAATCCTCCCAGCGTACTGCTTCTGGACGAACATACTGCGGCACTGGATCCGGCTGCAGCAGATAAGGTCCTGAAGATCACGAGGGAAGTCGTTCGGCAGGAGCATCTGACGTGCCTGATGATCACACATAACATGGAATCGGCTCTTTCCACAGGAAACAGAACACTCATGATGAGTGACGGAAATATAGTAGTTGATGTATCCGGAGAAGAACGGGACAGATTACAGGTTGAGGACCTGTTAAACATGTTCTCGGAAGCTTCCGGCAAAAAGCTCGACACTGACAGGATACTGTTAAAAGAAGGAGCTTCCTGTAAACTATTAAGTGGGAGTTGACGAAAGAAAGATACCTCGAGTAGATTTGGATTGATCAAAAAAACCTGTCGTAAGACGGGAAACC
>CAJOID010000053.1 GCA_905234595.1 uncultured Lachnospiraceae bacterium
ACATCCATCAGGGAGTACTCACGTAATATCGAGAGCGCGGGCAATGCTCTGCTCACCCTGATCAGGGAACTGCTGAGCCTGTGCGGCGTGGAGCCTGAAGGCAGCGATGCCGAAGGGGCTTCCGGTGCCGGGACTGATTCGCATTCCGGCAATGCCCGCATACTGATAGTAGATGATACTCCTATGCATCTGCTCGTGACCAAGGGGCTTCTCAAGGATACGAATGTGAAGATCGATACGGCTGAGAGCGGTGGTGTGGCGATCTCGATGGCCTGCCGCAAGCAGTATGATCTCATACTGATGGATCAGCGCATGCCGGGCATGGATGGCGTCACAGCGATGCATTACATCCGGAATGACCGCAACGGCTTAAACCGCGAGACACCGTTTATATGCCTGACAGCCGATGCAGCTGGCGGTGCCAAGGAACGATATATATCAGAGGGATTTGCCGACTACTTATCCAAGCCCATAGACGGGGACGAACTGGCGAAGGCTCTGGCCAGGCTTCTGCCTGCGGACAAGTCTGCCCGGATCGGCAGCGGCACCGGTACCTGATCTAGACATAATCTTCATCATCGATGGTATCGTAATCTTCTTCATACTCATCGCTGTCGTAATCGGCACCATCGAATTCATGTACATATTCATATTCTTCGGGGATACGGTCTTCAGGTTCGACGTATCCCTTTGGTTTGCGTATGAACAGGCTCAGTATATGTGAGTGATGCAGGATGAACACGCATACTACCATGAACAGGTGCGTATAGAATGCACCTACGATGTAGTAGTTTCTCTCCAGCAGATATCCCATACTGAAACCTGCGTAGCACAGTATACCGGTCAGTGTGAGACCGAGTATGAGCAGATATATATTCTTCCACAGATTTTTCAGTGCTCCGATGAAATCCATGAATGAGGCATCGAAGTATACGAATCTTCCGACCATCAGTCCGAGATAGTAGATCATGACCGGACTGTATTCACTTTCATCTCCCAGATAAGTCAGATATACGAGAATGAAGATCACATAGAACATTGCGAGCATGCGCACGCAGGCTTTTTCTTCCTTATGGGTATTCTTCAGGGGGATGATGAGGCGGTCCAGCAGGCTGTTCAGCACACACGAGAGGCATATGAGCAGCAGCAGTATGAAATCCCTGCCGTTCTCCCAGAGGCTGACCAGTTTGAGCAGCATGACACTGTCCGTGGTTGCCCCTGATTCCACCAGCCGGTATATATGATTGATGATCACGTATGCACACGAAAAAGACATGACGGAGGTTCCGGCCATGATCATCTCATAGAACCGCTGGACCTGGTTATGAGTCCTGTCATAGAACTCCTGCCTGCGGATATCTTTTTTCATGGAGGAAGTGGAGATCTTCACTCCACCGATGATGAACAGTATGCAGATGATTATCCCGGCCATGGCCATCAGCAGGAAAATGAGTTTCTGAGTCCATCCGAAGTCGGGATTGATATAAGCTTCTACAGTCATAGTCGTATTTTAGGTGTGTATTATCTTCTCGGGGGGCAGGTATTTAAGCAGGGCGGCTTCGAGATCCTCTCCGCGTATTGGCTTGGAGAGGTAATCTGCAAATCCGATCCTGCGGTATTCTTCCTCGGCACCGCTGACCACATTGGCGGTGAGCATGATGATGGGGGTATCCGTATTGACACCTTCTTTGGAGATCACGTGGAATGTCTGTATACCGTCCGGCTCGGGCATCCGGTGATCGAGCAGTATCAGATCGTATCTGGTATCGCGGCACATCTCTATGGCCTGATTTCCGCCGCCTGCCGTATCGCATTGTATCATGGTGTTACGCAGAAGCGCCTGGGCCACTTTGAGGTTGAGCCTGGCATCGTCTACTATCAGTATCCTTGCTTCGGGAGCATGGAAACTCTCTTTGTATGTGTTCTCTCCCGGTGTGATGTGCTTGACGAATTCACCGATGGGAGCGGCATCCACAACTTTCTGCGGGAGGATTATCGTGAATACGGAACCCTTTCCCGGTGTGCTCTCTACCGATATGGTTCCGTGCATCAGGGTGACGAGCTCCTTGGTTATGGCGAGTCCCAGACCGGTACCCTGGATGGTGGCGTTTTCTTTCTCGTTGATCCGCCTGAAAGCGTCGAACAGGCAGCTGATGTCCTCCTTATCGATGCCGATACCCGTGTCGGCCACCGTGATGACCATATCACGCACCTCACCGGACACTCCCTCATCGGACAGGCTGACTTTCACTCCTCCCTCACGGGTATATTTGACTGCGTTGGATATGAGATTGTTCATTATCTGACGGATCAGTTTCTCATCGCCCGACAGTCGTGACGGTATCGTTTCGTCGCAGGTCACATCAATATACAGATCCTTGGATTCGGCCATCTGTTCGAAGTAGTTATAGCAGTCTCTGAGCAGGTCGTGAGGATTGTATTCGACGGGAGTTATGTCCATCCTGCCTGCTTCGATCTTGGAGAAATCGAGTACATCGTTTATGAGGCCGAGCAGCATGTCACCGGAAAGCTTGATGTTTTCGGCGTATTCGCGCAGTGCGGGATCGTCCGTTGATCTTAGGATCATCTCATTCATTCCCAGCACGGAGTTTAACGGCGTGCGGATCTCATGAGACATGCTGGCCAAAAAAGTACTCTTGGCCATATTTGCTTCGTTTGCCAGATCACGCGCACTCTTGATCTCCTCCAGATAATGCACCTGGTCGGTCGTATCCTCAACCAGGAAATAGGATCCGATCAGGCGTTCTTTTGAATCTTTCAGCTGGTTATATTTGATCCGGTAGTGTCTGACGGATACGGCATCGTCTTCTTTTACGGTATGGGTATATGATTCTTCGCCGATGTCCAGCCCTTTGCGGTTGAGTTCGGCGATGACCGATGACGCGGGCTCACATTTCAGATCATAGTTCCCGGGTTCGATACCGAACCGTTTTTTGGAGAATTCATTGGCATATATGCAGTTGTCCGATATGTCGAACAGGATCAGGCCTTCGTTCATATCATCGACGGCGCGGCCTATCGACGAGTTCATCAGATTCTGCGGTACGAGTTTCTGTATGGAGAAATTGATCAGTGTACCTGCCAGAGCATAGAAGATCACGGATGAATCGAGCGGAAGTTCGAACATCATATATGCGATGTTAAGCACGACTACGATCAGCAGGACCGACAGGATGATCACGTACTTGATACGGTAGAAACTGTAACTTTTGAGTATCCTGTAGATGATGAAGACGAATGCGATCACTATCGCGAAATAGTCGATGGCCAGATGTGCATAATACGGTCCGAATGGTCTGGTCTGATAGAATACGGTTCCCATATGATCTCTGGTGGCGAAGACATAGAACTCATGCTCAAAGAAAGGATTGAGGAGCAGGGAGACCGAATCAACCGCCATCACGCATGCAGCCGGTATGTACAGTATCTGAAGTGCGGATTCGTGCTCGGTGTAAGCCAGGCAGAATCCCACCAGAAAATACAGTATCCAGTCGATCGAGGCGAAATAGATACTATACGCGAAATGGGCGAATCTGTTGCTGAATGAGAATGCGATCAGAATATTGGCATAGATGGCTACGATACCGGCGAAAAGAGTCCACTTAAGCCATCTTGCATAGATCCTTTGGATCCGGTCTGTGGCCATGGCCGTGAAATACAGAGCAAATACCGCCAGGCAGTCGATTGTGACGAAGATGATCTTAGTAAGCATTATCGGTCCTGTACGGTCAGTAGACTACTTTGTTACGACCGGTCTCTTTACCGGTATAGAGTTTGGAATCTGCGGCCTTGATGGTTTTGTCCGTAGTCTGGAAGAAGCCGTGCTCTTCAAGACCGAAAGTCATGGTCACCGTGATCTTGGTTCCTTCATATTCGGTAACGGACTCGGACAGACGACGTCTGAAATTATCCAGGACCATGTACGCATCATCACCGTTGGTGTCGGTGAAGACCAGGAGGAATTCCTCTCCTCCCCAACGTGCGCTGTATCCCTTTTTGTCCATGAATTTCATGATCATATCGGATATGTTCTTGAGAACCTCATCGCCCGCATCATGACCGTAAGTGTCATTGACACGCTTGAAGTGGTCGATATCGCCTATCGCGATGGATATGGTGGAATCCTTATCACGGTCGATCTCCTCGAGCACATCCAATATGGCACGGCGGTTGGGCAGATGTGTGAGCGGATCGGTATCGGCGGCGAGCTTCAGTTTCTGATTGGCCAGATACAGCTGCCTCTCGGCCTCAACCTGATGCCTGGTGTAGGACATGCCTATGATGACGACATTGAGTGCCAGAGTGACCTCATTAAGAAGCCTGACACGGGTCTCCACATCCGAACCCGGTTCCAGAGGGTACTGTATGGAACTGAGCAGGCATATGGCATTGAGGATGACTGATATCATGATGATGCCTATGCAGAAAAAAATCTTACTGTCAAACGATATATGTGACTCGAGCAGCAGCAGGATCAGGGAGATGTAGAGGAAGTGCTGGAAACCTCTGTTCATGCCCAGAACACCCGACAGGTATGTCGCGGCCACCGCCATGCTTATGATGAACACCATGCGCGTGGTACGTGACTTGGAGCGGTATGTATTGATGAACAGGATGACCTGGATGAGTGTGAACACGCACAGAACGATCGCAGGTAACGCGAGCCGCTGCTTGAACATGATCAGTGCGAGGACAGCATAGTAGATAAACATAAGCAGGCATTCCAGACGAACCCTGAGAACATCATCTCCGCGTCCGGCTGCCTCGTCGGACCCTTTATTGAAAAAATCCATGATTCCGGATGCCATTACAATACCTCGCTTCTTCTATAATACTACAAAAATATCAAAATGTTTTATATAATTGAAAAATGCCGACTTCAGATCAGAGAAAAATGAGCAGATTTCAGATGGTGGTTTATTTCCTTCGCGGTAGCAAGCGTTATTTTGCGATGGGAATGATCCTGTCGTTGTCTGTTGCACTTCTGGATATGCTGGGCCCCAAGATCGTTCAGTACACGGTGGATTATGTCCTGGATGACGAGACGGGGGTGTCGGGCATAGCCGCATGGGCGCTGGCGGCAGCAGGCGGACGTGATCATCTGCGCACCCATCTGTATATAGCGGCCGGGGTCATAGTATTGATAGCGATAGTCGGAGCCGTATGCCGTTATCTGTACAGAGTATTCAATTCCATGGGCGCCGAGAAACTGATATGCCGTATGCGGGATGAGCTTTTTGCTCATATACTGAAACTTCCCGTATCGTGGCACGCATCCAACCATACCGGAGATATCATCCAGCGCTGCACATCCGATGTGGAGACTCTCAGGAATTTCCTGTCCGAGCAGCTGATGACGCTCTTCAGGGTGGGTATCCTGGTGGGCTTCGGTGTTTTCTTCATGATCAGTATCAATCCGGCGCTGACATCCATATCGGCCGTATTCATACCGGTCATCATACTTTATTCCGTTTTCTTTCATAACAGGATCGCGGCGTCTTTCCTCAAGGCTGATGAGGAGGAGGGGAAGCTTTCGTCCATCGCACAGGAGAATCTGACCGGTGTGCGTGTGGTCCGCGCGTTCGGACGCGAGCAGTTCGAGCGTGAGAGATTCGAGACGCAGAATCAGGGATATACCCGTATGTGGATCAGGCTGATGGGCTGGCTGTCGGCATTCTGGTGTTCGAATGACCTGATCAGCGGGTCTCAGATCATGGCGGGCATAGCTGTGGGAGCCGTATTCTGTGTTCACGGGCGCATCACCGTGGGCGAGTATATCGCTTTTGTTTCGTATAACGGTATGCTGTCGTGGCCGGTCAGGGAACTGGGCAGGGTTATATCCGACATGAGTAAGGCAGGGATATCGGTAGACCGTATCCGGTACATCATGAACTCCGATCCGGAGGAGATGAGCATGGATCCTCCGTCGTTGGGAGACAAGCCTCTTGATATCGTTTTTGATCATGTGAGCTTCTCCTATGAGGAGGGCACGGAGGTCCTGCATGATGTGTCACTGACCATACCTGCGGGTACCACACTCGGTCTGCTGGGCGCCACGGGCTCCGGTAAATCCACGCTTGTCCATCTGCTGGACAGACTGTATGATCTGCCCACGGATCAGGGAACCATCACCATCGGCGGCCGGGATATCAGGGAGCTGGACCGCCGTTCGGTACGCAAATACATCGGTCTGGTCCTTCAGGAGCCTTTTCTGTTATCAGGCACCCTGGCGGAAAACATAGCGATCACCGAACCCAGTGAACCTGATATGAAAGCGGTGCGGGAGGCTGCTGAGGTGGCGTCTCTGGATGATGCCGTATCCAGGTTCGCGGACGGATATGAAACATATGTCGGAGAGAGGGGAGTGACCCTGTCGGGCGGACAGAAGCAGCGTACCGCGATAGCACAGATAGTGATGGCAGACACGCCGGTGATGGTGTTTGATGATTCGATGTCGGCTGTAGATACCCGGACGGATGCGTGTATCAGACGTAACCTGAGAGAGCGTACGGCCGGGATGAGCGTCATACTCATATCACACCGTATCACCACGCTTATGCAGGCGGATAATATCGTTGTCCTGGATCACGGACGTATAGCGGAACAGGGCTCGCATGACGAGCTGCTCTCACGCGGCGGACTGTACAGGCAGATCTATGACATTCAGACATCGGGGGCTGAAACATGAACGTACAGGAAGAAATAAAGAGCCTCCCGCTGTTCGGGATCCCCAGGCTCCTGCCTTATATCAGAAAGTACATACCGAAGATAGTGTTTATGATCCTGCTGGGATTCATATCCAGTCTGATCGATTCCGCATCACCTCTTTTTAACCGATATGCACTGGATAATTTTGTTGCAAAAGGGACCCTTGAGGGGATGTCCGTGTTCCTTGCGGTCTATTTCTCGCTGCTGGTCCTGTATGTGATCGAGAACTTCGTATGCACATATATGTGCGGGCAGGTGGAGATGTGTGTGGACAGGGATCTGCGCAACAGAGCGTTCGATCATCTCCAGGAACTGTCATTCTCGTATTTCAATCAGAACAACGTCGGATATATACATGCCAGGGTCATGAGCGATACCGGCAAGATCGGAGTCATGGTCGCATGGCGTCTGATGGATATAGTATGGAACGGCTCGTATGTACTGTGTGTCGTGATCATGATGTTTGCACTGAACTGGAAACTTGCACTCATGGTATCCGTGCTCGTACCCGTCGTGGCGCTTCTGATCATGTTCTTCCAGAAGAAACTGGTAGTCGTTAACAGAAGTATCAGAGAACTCAATTCGACCATCACCGGAGACCTGAATGAAGGCATCATCGGTGCGAAGACTATCAAGGCACTGGCCGTGGAAGACAGGATCATGGATGATTTCAGACACGACACCGATAAGATGAGACGCACATCTGTACGTGCGTCCAGATATTCCGCGCTGTTCACTTCATCGGTGACCATGATGTCATCCGCAGCCCTGGCCATAGTCCTGTGGTGCGGCGGCTATATCACGATGCAGGGCGTCATACACATAGGTACGCTGGCGGTGTTCCTGACCTATGCACTGAACCTGATGGAACCAATTCAGTGGATCATCCTGACCGTCTCGGAGATGATCATGACCCAGGTCAATATCGAGAGGCTGACCAGACTCCTGGATACCGAATCCGGAGTGACCGACACGCCCGAAGTCATAGAGAAGTATGGGGATACTTTCCATCCTAAAAAGGAAAACTGGGAACCTCTGCATGGTGATGTTGAGTTTAAGGATGTATCTTTCCACTATCCCGACGGAGAGGAATACGTCCTGGAACACTTTGATCTGGAGGTTAAGCAGGGTACCAATGTAGCCATCGTGGGAGAGACCGGTGCCGGCAAATCTACCCTGGTCAACCTCGTATGCAGATTCTATGAACCCACAACGGGGCAGGTGCTCATAGACGGACGTGATGTCCGTGAACGGTCTCAGCTGTGGCTGCACAGCAATATCGGATACGTGCTTCAGACACCGCATCTGTTCTCCGGGACCATACGTGAGAATCTCAGATACGGTAAGCCGGACGCTACCGACGATCAGATATGGGAGGCACTCAGGCTTGTAAGTGCCGACGGTATCGTCAGACGCATGGAGAAACAGCTCGACTGTAATGTCGGAGAAGGCGGTGATATGCTCTCGACCGGAGAGAAGCAGCTTCTGTCTTTTGCACGGGCACTGCTGGCGGATCCGAGGATACTCGTGCTGGATGAGGCGACGTCATCGGTAGATACCGTGACGGAGAAGGCTATACAGGATGCGATCTCCACCGTGACCAGGGGGCGTACATCCTTTGTGATCGCGCACCGTCTGTCCACCATCGTGGGGGCCGATATCATACTCGTGGTGGATGACGGGCACATCGTCGAGCAGGGTACCCACAGCGATCTCATGTCCCGCCGCGGGGTGTATCATTCCCTCTTCACGAGACAGTATGAGGAACTTGCGTGGGATCACATATCTTTGTTACAATAGCATAATAAATACGATTAAAAATATGGGGGTTTAATATGGATAACAAAGCAATGTACAAACTGTCTTACGGTTTGTTTGTTCTGACTGCACATCTTGACGGCCGGGACAACGGCTGTATCATCAACACGGCTATTCAGGCCGCTTCCGAGCCCAACCAGATAAGCATATGCGTGAATAAAGCAAACCACACTCATGACATGGTCATGGAGAGCGGAGAGTTTACAGTATCGATCATCAGCGAAAAGGCTACGTTCGACCTGTTCAGGAGATTCGGATTCGCATCCGGCAGGGATACCGACAAGTTCGCCGGCTTCGATGCATACGAGACCGGATCGAACGGTATCAGATACATAACCGAGGGAACCAATGCATATATATCGGTGAAGGTGACTCAGACCAACGATCTGGGATCACACACCATGTTTGTGGGTACCATTACGGATATGCAGGTGCTGGATGAGGCTCCCAGTGCGACATATGCTTATTATTTCGAAAATATCAAACCCAAGCCCGAAGCAGTTGGCACCACACCTGACGGACAGACCGTATGGAGATGCAAGATATGCGGATACGAGTACGTCGGTGAGGAACTGCCCGATGATTTCATCTGTCCGATCTGCAAGCATCCTGCCAGCGATTTTGAGAAAGTCACCCGCTAACTTCCCCCTCGTATCATAAGGAGGATCATATGCAAGAAACACTCAGAGATTATGCCGCCAGACAGGCCGGACTGTGCCGTGAGCACGACACCATATCCGATGATCTGTTCGTGGAGTACGGTGTTAACCGCGGTCTCAGAGATGTAAACGGTAAGGGCGTCCTTACGGGACTTACCACGATCTCGGAGATCATTTCATTCAAAGATGTCAACGGTGTGCGCACTCCCGTAGACGGTGAGCTGTGGTACCGCGGATACAAAGTCAATTCCCTGGTCGAAGAGCTGACACAGGGAGAGTTCGGATTTGAGAGGACAGCTTACCTGCTGATATTCGGCGAGAAGCCGGATGAAGAGCAGCTTAAGGAGTTTCGTACGACGCTGGCTCTGTGCCGGAGGCTGCCCACCAATTTTACGCGGGATGTCATCATGAAGGCTCCGTCGAAGGATATCATGAATTCGATGACCAGATCGATCCTGACGCTCGCAAGTTATGACAAGAATGCTGCAGATCTCACGATAGAGAACTGCCTGCGCCAGTGCATACAGCTGATCGCGGAGTTCCCGATGATGGCCTGCTATGCGTACCATGCTTATAACCATTATGAGCATGATGACAGTATGTATATTCACAGGCCGGACAGATCGCTGTCCACGGCCGAGAACTTCCTGCGCATGATCAGGCCGGATAAGAAGTACACCGAGCTGGAGGCCCGTGTACTTGACGTGGCCATGATGCTCCATATGGAGCACGGCGGCGGTAATAATTCCACTTTCACCACAAGAGTGGTCACTTCCGCGGGCACGGATACGTACTCCGCCATAGCTGCAGCCATGAGCTCGCTCAAGGGAGCCAAGCACGGCGGCGCCAATATCAAGGTCATGGAGATGATGGCGGATATACGCGCACATGTGAGTGACATCACTGACAGGGACGAGATCCGGGCATATGTTGCCAGGATACTGAACGGAGACGTATTCGATCATCAGGGTCTCGTATACGGACTCGGACATGCCATATACTCGCTGTCCGATCCCAGAGAGCGGATATTCCACGGATTCGTGGACAAGCTCGCCGATGCCAAGGGCAGGAGCAGGGACATGGAGTTCTACGAGATAGTCAGTGAGGAAGCTATAGATCTCATCTGCGAGAAACGGCGGATATTCAAGGGCGTATGCCCCAACGTTGATTTCTACAGCGGATTTGTATATGAAATGCTCGGGATCCCGATGGAGCTGTATACCCCCATATTTGCCATAGCCAGGATAGTAGGCTGGAGTGCACACCGCATCGAGGAACTCATATGTATGAATAAGATCATTCGTCCCGCTTACATGAGTGTGATGGAGGAGAAAGAGTAAAACATGACTACGATCAAGGATATAGCAGAGTATACCGGGGTATCAGCCACCACGGTATCGAACGTGATCCACGGACGCAGGAACCGCGTGTCCGAGGAGACCGTTGCCCGTATTCAGAAGGCTATAGAGGAACTCGGATATGTACCGAACCTGTTTGCCAGGAGTCTGGTATCTTCTTCATCCAGAGTAATTGCTCTCATCAACTTCGTGCCGACAGTTGCGGAAGCGGCTTTTTCGGACGAGGCATTTCAGATGGGATTCCTGAGCACCATGGAATCGAGCCTCAAAAAAAGCGGCTACTACCTGATGTTCAGGCGCGTGGAGAATGTGGATGAACTTAAGGAGTTCCTTCAGAACTGGAATCTGGACGGGATCTTCGTGACGGGTGCATGTGATGAGGAATTCGTCGATGAGCTGAAGGCCGTTACCACTCCTGTCATCTACATTGACAGTTATGCGCGGGACGGAGTGTTCGAAGTGGGACACGATGATTACGAGGGAGGCCGTCTTGCCACCTCGTATCTGATCTCCAAAGGACACAGACGGATCGTCTTTGCATCGACCGCCCTCAGGGATGGGCGGTATATGGAACACAGATATCAGGGATATCTGGATGCGCTCGCAGAGGCGGGGATAGAAGCGGATCCCGGACTGGCATATGAGCTCGGACTGGATCCCGACTCGTGCAGGAAGACTGCGGAAAGCATCGCCGCTCTCAATGACGTGACGGCTGTATTATCCACTACGGATATCATGGCGGCAGGCCTGATGGCGGCGTTTAAGGACATGGGTATGAGCCTGCCGGAGGATTATTCTTTTGTGGGATTTGACGACAGCCCGCTGAGCCATATGATCACTCCGAGGCTGACTACCGTCAGACAGGATATGAGGGACAAGGCCAGGACCGCATCGGAACTGATGCTCAGGCTCCTGGGTGCCGGTCAGGATGATAAGGGGGATGCGAATGCTCCGGATAAACCCGGACGGACGGTCCTTCCGGTCGAACTGGTGATCAGGGATTCGGTCACAGACAGGAGGTAGTATGGAATTTGACATCAATATGATACGTGATCCGAAGTGTTTTGCCGAAGGCAGATTGCCTGCGAGAGCGTTCTTTGATGCCATGCAGCCTGACGGAAACGGCGGACACAGATCTTCCGTAGTGCTCGATCTGTGCGGTGAGTGGAACTTCAGATATTCCGAAGATTACGCGTCCGCTCCGCACGATTTCCATAAGACGGACATTGATTGTAATGGCTGGGATACCATACAGGTTCCCGGTCATATTCAGATGCAGGGGTATGACAGACCTCACTATACCAACACGGCATATCCGTGGGACGGCCTGGAGAATGTGGCCATAGGCGATGTGCCGGAGAAGTTCAACCCGGTGGGCAGCTATGTAAAATACTTCGTGCGACCGGATATCCCCGAAGGATACGGTGCGAGGATATATTTCGGTGGCATCGAATCCGGTGCCGCGATCTGGCTCAACGGACATTTCCTGGGTTACAAGGAGGACAGCTTCGACGCCGGTGAATACGATATCACGGAGTATCTGATACCCGGCATCAACAAGCTCGCGGTGCAGGTATTCAAATGGACGGTCGGAAGCTGGTTTGAGGATCAGGATTTCTTCAGATTCTCGGGCATATACCGGTCGGTATGGATCTATTCGGTCCCGCCGGTCCATCTTGAGGATGTGGGTGTACGGACTCTGCTCGATGATGATTATCTGGATGCACAGCTGGTGGTCAAGACGAGAGCCGTGGGTGACGGCAGCCTGGAACTGCTGCTCAATGATGCCGACGGAGCTGCGGTGCTGCGTGATACGGTGCTGCTGGCATTGGGCGAGGAGACCAGCTACCCCGTATCCAATCCCCTGCTGTGGAGCGCGGAGAAACCTTACCTGTATACACTGAGACTGACGATCAGGGATACACTCGGAAATGAGACGGAGAGAGTGGATATCCCGGTCGGGTTCAGGCGGTTTGAGATGAAGGACGGCATCATGTGCATCAACGGCAGGCGGATCGAGTTCAACGGAGTGAACCGTCATGAATTCTCCTGCTATACCGGACGTGCGGTGTCCTATGAGGAGACTCTGGCCGATGTTCTGAACATGAAGGCCAATAACATAAACGCAATACGTACATCACACTATCCCGATGATGAACCGCTCTATGACCTGTGTGATAAGTACGGCATATATATGATCGCGGAGAACAATATGGAGACACACGGTACATGGTGTACTCCCGAGGCGCATGAGCATCCCGAACTGATCCTTCCGTCCGATCACATGGAGTATGAGCCGCTGCTGTTCGACAGGATACGCAGCCTGTATGAGATACACAAGAATCATCCTTCGATACTTATATGGTCCGACGGAAACGAGTCCTTTGGCGGAGATGTGATAGCCGATATGACCGGTCTGCTCCATACGCTCGATCCCGACAGACTCGTTCATTACGAGAGCATCTTCAATGACCGCAGACGTCCCGAGACATCCGATATGGAGACTCAGATGTACACCTCTGTGGAAGGGGTGAAGGCTTTTCTGGCGGAGCAACACCCACGCGATGGGCAATTCCTGCGGAGGCATGCACAAATATATCGAACTCATGCATACGGATCCCAGATACCAGGGCGGATTTATCTGGGATTATATAGACCAGTCGATCGTCACGACTGACAGATACGGCGACGAATATCAGGCATACGGCGGAGACTTCGGCGACAGACCCAGTGAGTATAATTTCTCGGGCAACGGCATCATGTACGGTGACCGCACTCCGAGCCCCAAGATGCAGGAGGTTAAATACAACTACCGTCCGATCGAGTGTGAGATCGATGATCGGAGCGTGCGGGTGATTAACAGACACCTGTTCACTTCGACATCCGAGTATGATGCATATGTCACCCTGCTAAAGGACGGGGAGGAAGTCCTGAGGACTCCCATGGCCACTTCGGTCTCCCCGCTTTCCGACAGAAAATACGATCTGCCCATGGACAGACCTGAGGAACCCGGAGAGTACACGGTCATAGTATCGTTCCACTTAAAACACGATACGGACTACGCTCCCGCGGGACATGAGGTTGCTTTTGACCAGTATACATACCGCGTGGAAGGAAGTGCGGCCGAAACCGCATGTGACCTGCCGTTTGAGTTCGTTCGCGGATACCAGAACTACGGCGCGAACGGCAGGGACTTCAGGGTACTCTTCACACCGGGACAGGGCGGTGTTGCTTCATATGTGTATGACGGACATGAGTTTATCTGCGGCAACAGGGTACCCGCTCCGAACTTCTGGCGCGCACCCGTTGACAACGATCAGGGCTGCATAGCTCCCCAGAGATATGCGCAGTGGAAGATCGCCAGTATGTATCTGACTCACAAGAAGAACGCGAACTTCGATATCATGATACCGGGGATCGAGCCGTCGGCGGACGGCCTGACCACCGTCTATACGCTTAACCTGCCCACGACACCTGCAGCCCAGGTTCAGGTGCGGTATGAGGTCCGTTCCGACGGGGCGATAGATACGACGCTGATGTATGATCCCGTGGAAGGGCTCGGCGATATGCCGGAGTTCGGCATGATGTTCGTACTGGACGCCGGTCTGGACCATGTCAGGTGGTACGGCAGAGGTCCCGAAGAAACATATGCCGACCGTCAGGGCGGAGGCAAAATGGGCATATGGGAAAATGCTGTGGTCGACAACCTGGCATCCTACCTGGTACCTCAGGAATGCGGTAATCATACCGATGTCAGATGGGGCGAAGTATACGGGGACGACGGATACGGTATCAGGTTTACGGCACTTGGAGCACCCATGTACTTCAGCGCACTGCCGTATACCCCTCATGAACTGGAGAACGCCGCCCATCCTCATGAACTGCCGCCCATATATCATACGGTGGTCCGCGTGAGCCTGGGCCAGATGGGTGTAGGAGGCGACGATTCCTGGGGATCCAGAGTGCATCCCGAGTATCTGCTCGATGTATCCGGACATATGGAATTCAGGTTCAGATGGCAGGCGTTCAAGAGACAGTAGAAGCCATGGCCGAGACGCGTAATTACAAGTTCATCCTGTGCTATGACGGCACCCGGTACAAGGGCTGGGAGCACCAGCCGGGAATAGATAACACCATTCAGGGCAAGATGGAATATCATCTGCACGAGATGACCGGTGCCGATGTTGAGGTGCTGGGGGCCGGCAGAACGGATGCCGGTGTTCATGCCAAGGGAATGGTATGCAATGCGAGACTTGATACTGCGCTTACCCCTGAAGAGATCACTGCGTATATGAACGAACATCTGCCCGAGGATATATGCGTGCTCGAGACACGTGTCGCTTCCGACAGATTCCATGCCAGATATAATGCCACGGGTAAGACATACTGCTATACCTGCTATGCGGGGCCCGGTAAGCCCGTATTCAACAGACGGTTCGTGCTGGCGCTGGATTCGCACCCGGATCTGGAAGCCATGCGCAGGGCGGCCGCGTATCTGACAGGCAGGCATGACTATGCGTCTTTCTGCGGCAACAAACATATGAAGAAATCCACGGTGCGGATCGTAGATTCGATAGATATCCAGGAAAGAGGCGGCTATATCAATCTGACATATCACGGAACCGGGTTTCTGCAGCATATGGTCAGGATCATGACCGGAACCCTCCTCGAAGTGGGGATGGGAGTGCGTGATGCCGATTCCATGCCGGCATTGCTGGAGGCATGTGACAGGTCCCAGGCCGGACCTACCGCGCCGCCCAGGGGGCTCTGTCTGATGCAGGTGGACTATGAGTGAGACTTCACGCGGCATGAGCCGCTTGTATAACATGGATCTCGAGCGCGTTCTGCTCATCTTCCTGGTGATAGTATTACATTTCAATAATCGCGATATGGGAGGGGCTCTTAATGCGATGGCCGGCGGGATCATCCCGGAGGTCATCATCCGGCTGGGGCAGTCTCTTGCGATATGCGCGGTGGATGCTTTTGTGATATCGAGCGGATATTTTGCCGCTTTCAAAAAGGAACACGCAGGCAGCCCGGCGGATGCGGGGACCGTATCGTCCGTACCGTGGCGCAAGGCACTGTGGCTTCTGGCGGTCTGCTCTTTCTACAGGACGGTCGGATATGTGCTGTATGTGGCGTGGATCACTCACGACTTCAGCCCCAGAGTACTTGTCGGATACATGATCCCGAATAACTGGTTCGTGTGCCTGTTCGTGACGTTGCTTTTGCTTTCGCCCTATATAGATCATGTTCTGGCTGCCGGCAGCCTGTCGAAACCCGTATGCATACTGTGCATCCTTTTCAGTGTGGTTCCCACGGCAGTGAGTATCGCACGGGACCTGGCGGGTGTTGACTTAAACGGCCTGTCTACCGTGACATGGCAGGGTGACGGCAGCGGGTTCAACATCGGACTCTTTGTATTCATGTACTGCCTCGGATATGCTCTGCGCGCGCACAGGGATTACTTGGACAGATTCCACCCACTGTTCTATCTCGCGACATATATGCTCGCATCATGCCTTACGGCTGCAGTCAGCCGGATCACGGAGAGCATCTGGAACTATTCGTCGGTGACCGTGGTACTCGAGGCCGTCATGCTTACTCTTATGTTTACGCGCATCCGTATCGGTTCGGAGAACACGGGCCGTGTCATATCGGCGGTCGGTGGATGTTCGCTCGGCATTTTCGTATGGCACACGATGCCACTGATGATATTCGGACTGTGGAGCCGGTTTGACATACCGTCATCATTTATCGCGGCCACCCTGACGATGTATGCGCTCAGTTTCGTATGGGTATTCTCATGCCGCACGGCCGCGGGGGTCATCCGCAGGAGGCTAAGGCCCGCTGATCGGTGACGAGTGTACTTTATCGTCGTTTTGAGGTATACTGATTAGTGATGATTTTATAAAAACTCAACCGGAGAGGTAAATATGTCTATCAAGATACATAATTTCATGGGCAGAGTGGGATGGAACATGCGTAAATACTTCCCTCAGCTGTCATCCAACGCATATCTGAAACTTCAGTTTTCACGCAGACGCAAATTACAGGATCGGTACATCGATTACTTCCTGAGTTCGGAAGAACCTCCGAAGCCTCTGGTAGTCAACATCGAGACTATCAACAGATGCAACTCCACATGTGCATTCTGTACGGCCAATATATATGCCGAGAAGAGACCGCTCATGAAGATCGACGATGATCTGTATTACTCCATCATCGACCAGCTGGCCGAGTGGGGGTATAAGGGACATCTGACACTGTACGGTAACAATGAGCCCCTGCTCGATCCCCGTATAGTGGAGTTCCACAAGTACGCGAGAGAGAAACTCCCGGACGCTTTTATCTTCATGTCGACCAACGGCCTGATACTGAAGCTTGAGACTGTTAAGGAAGTCAAGAAGTATGTCGATCAGCTCATCATCAACAACTATTGCATGGACATGAAGCTGCACGACAATATCCGGGAGATATATGACTATGTGAAAGCTCATCCGGAGGAGTTCGATGATGTCGAGATCCTGATCCAGATGAGATATCTGCAGGAAGTCCTCACCAACCGTGCGGGATCCGCTCCGAACAAGCAGGCTACCGAGAAGATCATCACAGAGACATGTCTGATGCCCTATACCGATATGTGGATCATGCCTAACGGCAAAATGGGTATCTGTTGCTGTGACAACTTCGAGGTGACGGATCTGGCCGATATCCGTGAAGTCGGTGTAAAAGCCGGCTGGAATTCCGAGAAGTACCGCAAGCTTCGAGAGGATCTGAGGACAGGCAGACAGAACTATCCTTTCTGCAAGCATTGTGACTTCATAGATGCCGGACTTCGTATGGTGGCCGTTCAGGATGAACTGAATCATTCCACGGTACTGCACGGAGCGAAGCAGTCACTCAGTCAGAAATAATCAACTCTGTAAACGGAGGGTTTATCCACAGATGAGCAAGGTATTGATCATAGGTGCCGGACCTGCCGGCCTGACCGCCGCATACGAACTGCTGAAGGCAGATAAAGGCTATGAGGTTACTATACTCGAAGAGTCCTCCTGCTTCGGCGGCATATCCAAGACGGTAGAGTACAAGGGCAACCGTATGGACATGGGCGGACACAGATTCTTTTCCAAGATTCCCGAGGTCAATGCATGGTGGGATAAAATGCTGCCGGTTCAGGGGTCACCGACATGGGATGATATAAAGCTCGGACGCGAGATGCCTCTCAGGGAGGGAGGCCCGGATCCCGAGAAAGAGGACCGTGTCATGCTCACCAGACACAGAGTATCCAGGATCCTGTTTGATTCCAAGTTCTATGATTACCCCATATCGCTCAAACCCGAGACGTTCAAAAACTTCGGATTCATTACCACGATGAAGGTCGGATTCTCGTATATGGCTTCGGTATTCCATAAGAGACCGGAGGATAATCTCGAGAATCTCTATATCAATAACTTCGGTAAGAAACTGTACGCGATGTTCTTTGAGTACTATACCGAGAACCTGTGGGGCAGACATCCCAGTGAGATAGATGCCTCCTGGGGCAAGCAGAGGACCAAGGGACTCTCGATATTCGGCATCATCAAGGATTATCTCGGCAGACTGTTTAAGGTGAAGAACCGCAAGGTCAACACCTCGCTCATAGAGGAATTCAAATATCCCAAGCTCGGTCCCGGCCAGCTGTGGGATGTGACAGCAGAGGAAGTACGCAAGCTCGGCGGCAATATCCTGATGAACTCGCAGGTTACCAGGGTTCATAAGAATGCGGATAACCATATGACCGGACTGACATATGTGGCAGACGGTACAGAGCATGAGCTTGAGGGCGATATCATCATATCCTCGATGCCGCTGAAGGATCTCGTGGGAGGCATGAACGACGTTCCCGCCGCACAGGCTGAGATAGCCGCAGGTCTTCCTTACAGGGATTACATGACCCTCGGTGTGCTTGTTCCGAAGCTTAATCTGGTCAACAAGACCGATATAAAGACCATATCCGACATAGTTCCCGACTGCTGGGTATATGTGCAGGAGCGTAAGGTCAAGCTCGGCAGATTCCAGATCTACAACAACTGGTCTCCTTATATGATCAGGGATATCGAGAATACCGTCTGGGTCGGCCTGGAGTACTTCGTGAATGAAGGCGATGAGTTCTGGACGATGGAGGATGATAAGTTCTCCGAGTTTGCAGTTCAGGAGATGGTAGAGATCGGCCTGATCGATTCTCCCGATGACGTGATAGATACGCACGTGGAGCGTGTGAAGAAGGCTTATCCCGCATACTTCGATACCTATGACCGCATAGACGAACTCGTGGATTATCTGAAGGGTATAGATAACCTCTACTGTGTGGGACGTAACGGACAGCACAGATACAACAATATCGACCACAGTATGTGCACCTCATTTGAGGCAGTCAGGAATATCCTCTCCGGTGTGACCTCCAAGGACAATGTGTGGAGCGTCAATACAGAAGAAGAATATCATGAAGAAAAGGCTACTGAGCAGTCTGAAGAACTGGATTAACGAAGACAGAGCTGGTTTTATCCGAACCCTTCTGCTATCGGAGGGGTTCGGATTTTGCTTGTTTTTAAACTTTATATGGGGGTACAGCCTGGACAGATGGGATACCGTGGCCGGCCGGCTGATACAGAGCCTGCTCATCGCACTCCTGCCCGGCAGCCTGCTGGCCGGTGTGCTGGTGTGCATATGGGCGTGGCGCAGAGGAACGGAACCTGATGCACCGGAACATAAGTATACCGTCAGCCTGAAGCTGTGGTTCATATCCGCAGCGCTCATCCTGCTCGCATGGATCCCTGTCTGGCTGGCGTATTATCCGGCAGTCTTTGCATATGACGCGGAGACGCAGCTGGGACAGCATATATCACGTATGTATACCACGCATCATCCGCTCCTGCATACTCTGATCATGGGCTGGTGTATGGACCTGATGTGGGATGTGGGTGGTATCCGGGCCGGTATGGCGCTGTATGCCGCACTTCAGATGACGTTCATGGCAGGCGTGATGGGCTGGGCCATCGCCGAAGCACACCGACTGGGAGCGCCGAGATGGCTGCTGGTCATATACGGCGTGTTCTGTGCCGTGTTCCCGGTCAATCAGATACTTGCGATATCCACGACCAAGGATGTAGTGTTCTCGGGGCTCGTGCTCATATTTGTGCTGCTGCTCCGCCGCTGCCTGAAAGGAGAACATCCCGAAGACGGACACGGTGCTCTCAAACTGAATGTGAAGATCTGTATCACGGCCGTATTTATGATACTTTTCAGGAACAATGCATTGTATGCGCTGATCCTGATGGTGATCGTGGTGGCTGTACAGAAAGTTCCGGCGAAATTGAAGAAGCAGGTCATCCTGACGGTCCTTGCAGGCTGTATAGCAGGAATTCTGGCAGGTGCAGGCCTTAAAGCCGCACTGAATGCCGAATCAGGCAGCCCGAGGGAAGCGCTGTCCATACCGATGCAGCAGCTGGCCCGTGTGTATGCCCGTCACGGGGATGAGATCCCGCCCGAAATGGCCGGCCGGCTTGAGACACTGTTAAACGGCGACCTGGAAGCGATCCGTGCCAGATATAATGAGCATCTTGCCGATCCGGTCAAGAAGCAGTTCTCCATGAAAGATCCGGCGGGTTTTGTGAAGACATGGGTCTCAGTCGGTGTGACATTCCTCGGAGATTATCTGGATGCATGGCTCTGCACGACCAAGGGGGCCTGGCATATATGCGATGATTCGATCAACCGTATCTACGGAGAGGGCAGAGCGTCCGGATTCGGATATCTGTCAACCGATACGCGTACCATGCCGGCCGGGTTTGAAGTAGTTTCCCCGAACTATCTGCCGTGGGTGAGGGATCTGTACGAGAGCATAGTGAGTGATAACGTTTTTGAGGATATCCCGCTTATCAACTATTTGTTTGCGCCGGCGACCTATGTATGGATCCTGGTGGCCTATGCATATGTGAGCCGTGTACGGCGTGACAGGACGGCACTTACGCTGCTTGTCTATCCGCTGGCCGTATATCTCACGATCCTGATGGGACCGGCGATACTGGTCAGATATATGTATCCGTTTATGTTGCTGGTGATCATTCCGATGATCCCGTGGAAAACCCCCTGTATGAACAGAGAGTGATATGATCGTTTATCAGATTCTGATGTGTTTGATAATACTGACGGTGATCCCGCTGTGCATGGGATATACCGTGACGGGCGGACTTAAGTCCGTGTCTCCTGTGACCGCACTGTGCTATGGTTACCTGGTGATGATGGTCAGCTTCGAACTCGTGACGGTACCGGTACTGTTGTTCACCGACTACGGCAATTTCCGTTATGTGCTGTGGATATATACTCCGGTCATGCTCGTGATCGCGGCCGCGGGAGTATTCCGTGCGCATAAGAGCGGGCAGCTTAAGGAGTCCGCAGAGCGCATGCGGGACGATATCGGCAGCATCCTGCACGACAGGGAGCAGCTCATAGTATGGTCTGTCGCAGGCGTGATCCTGATCACTATACTGGTACTGGTATCCGTCAGGGTCATCTTCGACGGAGATGACGCTTACTACGTGGTCCAGTCTCTGATAGCGCAGCAGAAAGGCGCCATGTATTCATCCAATCCGTATACCGGACGCGCGGCAGCGATAGATATGAGGCACGCGCTGGCTGTATTTACGATGTGGATCTCATATGTGGGGACTGTCACTCACATTCATACGACTATCCTGTGTCATACGGTGCTTCCGCTGGTGTTCATACCCCTGTGCCTGATGATATACGGGCAGCTGGGGGCTGCCCTGCTTGGAGATAAGAAGGAACTGACAGGCTACTTTGTGATCTTCGCCGGTTTTTTCATTCTCTTCGGCAGGGTATCGATGTACACTCCGGAGGCTTTTCTGCTGGCCAGGACCTGGCAGGGCAAGGCTGTGGCAGCGAATATCCTGCTTCCGATGGTGCTGCTGACATACGCATATGTATCGCAGGATATCATATCGGGAGATGAACTTGGCTTTAAGACATGGCTTCCGATGATAGTGATCAATGCATCCGCGGGCGTGTTCAGCTCGCTGGCTGTTGTGCTGGTGTGTGTGATGACCGGTGCCGGAGGGCTGGTGCTCTCGGTCATGAAGAGGAAGATCAGGCCTCTCATACATGCCTGCGTGACATGCATACCGGGGCTTATATATATGATCCTGTATCTGTACTACACCTATTTCGGGTGGAGATAGGGCTGCTTTATGGTAGATAATATCAAAGATGTGTTCAGAGTCATATGGCAATACAGGGGTTCGGGCTTTCTGCTCGTGCTCTATGTCATCGCGCTCATATATCTGTTCATTACGGAAAAAGATAAGCGTAACAGATTCCTGGTATGTTATCTGCCGCTTACCCTGCTCCTGATATATTTAAGTCCGGTATATTACCGCATATATGTCCTGGGAATAGACGCCGTGGGGACTTATTACCGCAATCTGTGGATGATACCGGTCGCTGTGACCGTGGTTTATGCCGGATGCCGTGCGATATCGGCACACAGACGCGCAGGTGCCCTGATAGTGGCTGCGGCGATAGCTCTGTGCGGCAGGTTCACCTATACGGCCGTAGAGAGTGTGAGGGCCGAGAATGCCTATCATATACCGCAATATGTCTGCGATCTGTGTGATGAGATGTCACAGGACATCGAAGGAGTCGAGGTGTATGCATGCGTGCCGCTCGAGATGCTGTTCTATGTCAGACAGTACGATTCGAGCATATGCCTGCTCTACGGGCGTGAGGCTGTTGAACCTGTCTGGGGATATTATGACCGGTACTATGAAGCATATGAACTGGCTGAGACCCTGAACTGGGATGAGGTACTTGAACTGACGAGATCGCCGGAGAGAGGCATAGGTGTCGTGACTTACTTCGTTGTACCCGAATCGAGGGATATGGATTCCGATCCGGAGTCACACGGACTGGTCAGGATCACGAATAATAACGGATATATTTTATATAAGGATGAGGTGGCCTCGGAACAGATAAGAGAAGTGCTCCGTGGAACCCTTTATGTAGAATAGCATATGTTGTTTAACTCTTATATCTTCATATTTCTGTTTTTCCCTATGTGCATAACGGGATTTTATGTGCTGGCAGGACGTGGATACGGTACTGCGGCGAAGATCTGGCTCATAGGGTTTTCCCTGTGGTTTTACGGCTTTTTCAGCCCTTCGTATCTGCTGATCATGATAGCTTCTATTGCTGTAAATCATGTTTTAGTGAAAATGATGCGTCGTTTTGAAGAAAACCGCTCGAAAAGAGCTCTTTTGATCACTGGCGTTATTCTAAACCTCGCCCTGCTCGGCTATTTCAAATATCTGGACTTCATGATATCAAATCTTAATTTTATTTTTAAAGCCAATATCCCATGCAGGGAGATCCTGCTCCCGCTCGGTATCAGTTTCTTCACATTCCAGCAGATAGGGTATCTGGCAGATACGTACAGGGGCGAGGCAGCTGAGAGTACGCTGGTCGATCATGCCCTCTTCGTGAGTTTCTTCCCTCAGCTCGTGGCCGGCCCCATAGTCACTCAGTCGGAGATGATGCCTCAGTTTGAGACCGTGAGCGGCCGTAAGCCCGACACGGAAGGCATAGCCCGGGGCTTGAGCCTGTTTATCCTGGGCCTGGCCAAAAAGGTCCTCATAGCCGATTCCCTGGGACGGGCCGTAGATGCCGGTTATGATATGATACCGGCTCTGGGCGGTCTGGACAGTTTCCTTGTCATGCTGTGGTATGCGCTGCAGCTGTATTTTGATTTCAGCGGATACTGTGATATGGCGCAGGGGCTGGCGGGCATGCTCGGGTTTAAGATCCCCTCGAACTTCGACTCTCCGTATAAAGCTGTGGA
>CAJOID010000054.1 GCA_905234595.1 uncultured Lachnospiraceae bacterium
ACTACAATTCCGATACACTTGAGATGCTCTATGATGATCTGAAGGCTAAAGTTCTGGAGCAGTTAGATGATTATGAGATCGTATTCGTGGATGACGGCAGCGGAGATAACTCGTGGCAGATAATCTGTAAACTGAAAGAACTCGATCCAAAGATCGTGGCGGTTAAGCTGTCACGTAATTTCGGTGAACATGCAGCACTTCTGGCCGGGTTCTCAGTATGTACCGGAGATTGCGCTGTGACCAAACAGGCGGATCTGCAGGAAAATTCAGCCCTTATCCTGCAGATGTATGAGAGCTGGAAACGTGGTAATAAAGTGGTCCTGGCTGCCAGAGAGACCAGACAGGACAGTATGCTGACCAAACTGTTCGCCGGCATGTACTATAAGCTGGTCCGTAAGTATATCACACGCGGTATGCCTGAGGGTGGGTGTGACTGTTATCTGATCGACAGACAGGTCATCGGCACTATACTGGATATGGATGAACTCAATTCATCTCTGACTCTTCAGGTTATCTGGGTAGGATATCGGTCAGAAGTGATCTACTTTGATCGGGAGGAACGTAAAGCCGGTAAAGGCCGTTGGACTTTTGCCAAGAAGTTTAAACTTGTGCTTGATTCATTTGTGAGTTTCTCGTATATCCCGGTCAGATTAATGTGGATAACGGGATTTTTGTTCTTTATTTTCTCGATTATCATGGGCATAAGCGTGATAGTAGAGTATTTTACTACGGGAACCCCTATAGCCGGCTGGTCATCTCTGATGTGTGTGTTGCTTCTGTCAGCCGGTCTGATCCTGTGGATGCTTGGCATGCTGGGAGAGTATGTATGGCGTGCATTTGATGCAGCACGTAACAGAAGACCGTTTATCATTGATGAGGTTCTTCGCTAGGATCATGAATGTTGCACAAAAAGGATTGACATATTTTAACTATTATTACTGTTAATCTGAAGTGCGATAATGCCGATAACACATGTGAAGCATCTAATTGGCTTCAGGTAACAGCAGGCGTTCACGGATGAATGCCAAAATCTATAAGGAGGTAGAGTTATGAGCGTAAACGGAATTACGGGAGCCTCTGATCTGTACAGTGCTTATTCTGCACAGCCCGTGGCACCCAAAGACAAACCCGCTGAAGAGACTGCTCAGACTGCGAAGGCTTCTGAACCGGAAGTCGGTGTAGTGTATGAGAAATCCGATGCGGCTGCTACACCAGGTATCTATGCGAAGCCTGATATCGTAGCTCAGATGAAAGCCGATGCCGAGCGCAGGACCGCCCAGTTGCAGAGTCTGGTTGAGAAACTGATCTCTCAGCAGGCAGGTAAAGCTGATCAGGCAAACGGCAGTATCTGGGATATGCTCCGTAAGGGTCAGGTCGAAGTCGATCCCGAGACCAGAGCACAGGCACAGGCTGATATCGCAGAAGACGGATACTGGGGTGTGAAGCAGACTTCCGACAGGATTGTGGAATTTGCTCAGGCACTTGCCGGGGATGATCCCGAGAAACTGGGCAAAATGAGAGATGCATTCCTGAAGGGCTATAAGATGGCTGAGAAGACCTGGGGCGGTAAACTCCCTGAGATCAGTCAGAAGACGTATGATGCCGTTCTTGATAAGTTTGATAAGCTTATAAACGGCGATGTGACACAGACACAGGCGTGATACGTATTTCGATCGAAAGGCGTTACTCCAGGGTGTACTGACTACCATGTCAACATAAAAACGGGCGTAAGCAGATGCTTACGCCCGTTTTATGGTATACTAGAGATTATGGGTGAGTTGGGATTAACAGTACTCAATTACAATTCCATGGATGATACGGTCACGTGTGTAGATCGCCTGTTGTCATTTGACAGAGGGTATCACATCGTGATAGTGGATAACTGCTCTACGGATGATTCATATGATGTATTGTCAGACAGATATGGCGCACAGGAACATGTGGATGTGATACGATCCGATCATAACGGCGGATACGGTTATGGCAACAACTTCGGCATGAAGTATGCGATCAATAAGTATCATGTAGAGACAGTGGGAATACTTAATCCTGACGTTCTGATACCTGATAGCGGCGTATTCGATATCATGATCGATGCTCTTTATTCTGATCTGTCATTTGGTATTGCAGGTGGGGTCATCATAGATAATGATGGGAACAAACTGCTCAACCGATCGGGATGGAATATCCAGACATCGGCGCAGATCATCCGGGATCATTTTCTGATATATGACCGGTTTAAGAAGGCACCTGCTATGCCTGAGCTTGCACCGGACATAGTACAGACTGATTGTGTCGCAGGGTGTTTTTTCCTGGCCAGGGTTTCCTGCATGCAGGACATAGGATTCTTTGATGAGGAGATGTTCATGTATCAGGAGGAGAGCGTTGTCGGTATCAAGTGCAGAGAGCATGGGTATAAGGAAGTCATAGCTCTAGATGCGCATTATTTCCATAATCACCATGTCAGGGATAATGCTGACATGACATTCAGGGACAAGATCCTGGCTACGAAAGAGGACTATGATTCTCTCTCATATATATGCAGGAAGTACTATACTTCCGCACTTGTTCCGCTTCTTGCGATAGTTGAGTTCTTCAACCGGATATATCTGGCCGGTTGTTATGTGAAATACAGATTGTTTGGATAGTTAGGAGACTGACATAATGAGGAAGAAAAGAGTATTGGTAACAGGCGGAGCCGGATTTCTTGGCTCTCATCTGTGTGACAGACTGATCCGTGATGATTGCGATGTTATATGCGTTGATAACCTCTTTACGGGCAGCAAGGATAATATCAGGCATCTGCTGAATAATCCCTATTTCGAGTTCATCAGACACGATGTGATCCAGCCGGTGTTTGTTGAGTGTGATCAGATATATAATCTGGCATGTCCGGCGAGTCCTCTGTGGTATCAGAAAGATCCAATCTACACAACAAAGACCTCCATATATGGTGCATTCAATACATTGGGGCTGGCCAAGAGGACCGGAGCCCGTATTCTGCAGTCTTCCACATCGGAGGTGTACGGAGATCCCGAGTGCAATCCCCAGCCCGAGGATTACAGGGGATGTGTTAATACCATAGGCCCCAGATCTTGTTATGACGAAGGCAAGAGAGTCGCCGAGACACTGTTCTTTGACTATCACAGGAAACATGGTGTGGATATCAAGGTAATGCGTATTTTCAATACTTATGGGCCACGTATGGATATAGGTGACGGACGTGTTGTATCGAATTTCATCGTTCAGGCTCTGAAGAATGAAGATATCACTATATATGGTGATGGTTCACAGACCAGAAGCTTCTGCTATGTGGATGACCTGATCGAGGGTATGGTACGGCTCATGAACAGCCGTGACGGATTTACCGGACCGGTGAACATCGGTAATCCCGGAGAGTTCACGATCAAGCAGCTGGCAGAGATCGTCATAGAATTGACCGGATCATCCTCCAAACTGATCTATAAAGATCTGCCGCAGGATGACCCGACACAGCGTCGCCCTGATATCACTTTGGCTAAGAAGGAACTTGACTGGGAACCGACCATACAGCTCAGGGAAGGACTGATATCCACCATTGAGTATTTCAAGCAGGTGATCTGACATGAAAGTGATCACCCTTCTGACAGACGGCCATATAGGCGGGATAGAGACACTTTGTCTGGATTATGCCACTTACTCCAAACACGATAACGTGATGCTCATGCTTTGGGAGGGTGGCGAGATCGCCGATGAGATGATGCGTAAGGGCATAAAAGTGATCATCCTGAATGCATCCAGACGGGATGTATGGGGCACTGTCAGTAAAGTTATGACTGTGATCCGTGAAGAACAAGCAGATGTGCTCATTGCACAGCATGAGGCATCGATGTCGCATCTGTGTCTGATGCGTGCTAAAAGGCTTTTTCCCCACATACACACCATCGCATATGCTCAGTTGAATGCAGTCGATATGATCAGAGCAGATGAGAGGCGCGGATTGTGGCTGCGTAAGGCAATACTTAAGACGTCACTTAGAAAAGCAGATGATGTCGTGGCCATATCCGAATCGGTTAAAAGGAGTCTCCTGGAAGTAATGGATACTCCCGAGCAGAAGATTTCGATCATATATAATGCTGTGGATCTGCGAGGATTCCCGTATAAAGAACGAAAGTATTCTGCGGATGTATGTGAACTGATATATGTTGGAAGACTGGTTCCTCAGAAGGGTGTTCAGATCACTTTGCACGCTCTTGCGCAGGTTGATGATAAGGACAGATTCAGGCTCCGGATAGTGGGTGACGGTGATTACAGAGATGAACTTGTCCGGCTGGCTGATGAACTCGGGATCACAGACAGGGTGGAATTTCTGGGCAGCAGGCGGGATGTGCCGGAGCTTTTGAACAGTGCTGATGTGTTCATCCATATGCCTGTATGGGCAGAGGGCTTCGGGATAGCTGTAGCGGAGGCTATGTCAGCAGGCTGCATCTGTGTGTGTGCTGCCAATGGCGCGATGCCCGAGCTGATAACAGACGGAGAGGATGGTTTCCTGGTGGGTATAGAGGACACCGCAGCACTTGCGATAGTACTTAACAGGATATCCCTGATGTCAGCTGATGAGAAGAAAACACTTGCCGTTGCGGCTCATAATAAAGCTAAACAGTTCTCCACGGATATTTTTGTTAATAAACTGGACGAATTGGCAACGCGTAAGCCCGGGTGATATACACAGTATGGTGAGGTATGAATAAAGGCTCATACGGAAGATATCCCAAAAGAAGAGTATATATGATCGATCTGATTGCCATAGTGACATCTTCCTTTACGTCATTAGTGATCAGGTATGATTCTTTACCCGAGATCTTTGACAGACTCTACATGTCTCTGATCATCTCGATGTGTCTGATACAGACAGTCATCTTTGTAGTAATAGATCTGCGTCGCAGATCGATCTATGAACAGGATCCTTTTGATAATCTCATATCTGTTATTCGTGATCGAACCATCGTCATGGTCATGACGGTGATCTATCTGTATGCGACCCAGCAGGGGGAAGTATCCTCAAGATTTGTGATAGCTGCTATATATGTGTTGGGAATCCTCTATGATTTCATACTGAGGATGATACTTAGAGGCAGTTATCTGAAGAAAAATTCAAATATATATAACCGGCATGTGGTTGAGATCAGGTATCCCTATCCGTCCTGGGATGAACTGGAGCGGTTGCTTCGTGAAACTGATCCGATCCAAAGCACTGATACCGGAATGAGTCGATGTGATATTCTGGTGCAACCTGACGGCGCATCTGATCCGGATTATTCCGAAGCACTCAGGATGTCATACGATACCGGTGCGCGAGTATATGCAGGTCTTCGCATCCCGGAGTATGAGGTCAAGAGCGGGATAGCATGCGATGTAGATGGATACACAGCGATCCCGATTGGGATCAGGCATGATCGTTTCGAGGTTTTCGGAGTCAGATATGCCATATCGGGGACAGAGGAGGCAGTGGTCCATGTACTCAGGCATCTGCAGGAACTCTCGGGTAAGTATATCTGTTTCTCCAATGTGCATACGCTTGTCATGGCAAGAGAGGATGCCGGGTATAAGGATATACTGAATTCTTCGGCGATCACTTTTGCGGATGGTAATCCCATAGCACAGCTTGAAGTGAAAGCCGGATATACAGGAGTCCAGCGTGTAGCAGGTCCGGATTTCATGGAGCATGTATTTCGCGATACGGCAGATGGCTCTGTGGGGCATTATTTCTATGGATCATCACCGGAGACACTTACCGCGTTGGAAAAGGCACTGCATGAGAGATACCCCGGACTAAGCATAAAGGGTATGTATTCACCTCCGTACCATCAGCTTACCCCGGAAGAAGATGCGGCTGATGTGGAGCGCATCAATGCATCCGGGGCAGACATCATATGGATAGGACTGGGCGCCCCCAAGCAGGAAAAGTGGATGCATGAACATGCAGACCGTGTGAGCGGAGTGATGATGGGGGTGGGAGCCGGCTTTGACTTTCATGCGGGAACTATCAGGCGTGCCCCTGTATGGGTTCGCAAGATAGGATTGGAATGGTTCTACCGGCTTCTCCAGGATCCCGGCAGATTGATCAAAAGGTATGTGGTTACGAACTTCAAATTCTTCATGTACCTGATACCTGAGAAACTGCATCACAGGCGGAACTCGGGGCGAAGTGATTCGCGGACTCAGAGATCTTCATCCGGCCGGATCGTTATGATAGGACATAAATCCATACCCTCAAGACAGGGTGGGGTTGAGATAGTCGTAGACCGGCTCGCTACTGCATTGGCGGCGCGCGGATATGATGTGGAAGCATATAACCGCAGGCTGTATAAGCGCGGCTCTGCAGAATATGATGCGGAATACGGACATGGAGATAAATTATATTACAATGGAGTCAGAGTACGGCGTATACCTGCTCCGATAAGCAGCGGATACAATGCCATCGTGTATGCATATCTGGCTACTGTCAGGGCGCTATTCGGACGCTTCGATGTATACCATTACCATGCCGAGGGCCCATGCGTGATGCTGTGGTTGCTTAAACTGTTTGGCAGACATGTGGTAGTCACCGTTCACGGATTGGACTGGCAGAGGGCCAAATGGGGACATTTGGCATCACGCGCGATCATGCACGGAGAGAAGCAGGCTGTAAAGCATGCTGATGAGATCATAGTCCTGTCGAAGAATGTGCAGACGTATTTTATGGATAAATACGGCAGGCGGACTTTGTATATACCGAATGGGGTGGACCGTCATGAACATATTGCTCCGGAGATTATAAGGGACAGATACGGATTGGGAGAGAGGGATTATATCCTCTTCCTGGCGAGACTGGTACCCGAGAAAGGCGCCCATTATCTGATAGAAGCATTTAAACAGCTGGATACCGGTATGAAACTGGTGATAGCCGGTGGCAGTGGTCAGGCGGACGAATACGAAGAGTCATTACGAAGACTTGTATCCGATGATGACAGGATCATCATGACAGGGTTTGTGACGGGACAGCTGCTTGATGAACTGTACTCGAATGCATATCTGTATGTGCTTCCATCGGATGTGGAGGGAATGGCACTGAGCCTTCTCGAAGCTGCATCATACGGCAACTGTTGTCTGGTGAGTGATATCCCTGAGAACACGGAGGTCATGACTGATTATTGTGTGACATTCCGGCATGGAGACGTGGAAAGCCTGTGCGGTATGCTGAAAGAACTTGTTGACGATCCCAACCGTGTTGTTGCACTCAGAGACGCAAGCGCAGATTATATATGTAATAGGTACAGATGGGCGGATATGGCGGATATGACGGAGCAGGTTTATCATAATTATATAAAGACACAGTAGACATAGTAGCTATATTTGGATAATTCATAAATATGACTGGTTTTGTGAAAGAAATAAGAGACGCATTAACGGAAACGCGAATAAAAGCCACCTTGATCGGGTGTTTGATTTTTGGAACACTATCACAGGGGATGGGCCTGTTTAACGTATACTCATGTCATGACGATGCATGCATGCTGTTTACATATGGTGAGACATATACGTTGGGACGATGGCTGACTCACATGATAGAAAGGGCTTCGGAATACATAGGTATCAACGGAGACGGAGTTGTTAGTCTTGCGTTGACAAATGGTTTTTTCCTGCTTATTTGCGTAGCGATAGCTGCCTGCCTGATTATCCGGATACTGGATATAACCGACAAGTATCTGTGTGTCTTTGTTGGTGGATTGATGGTAAGTGTTCCGACTATAACCTGCTATATGGGGTATAGGTATAACGCGGTACAGTTTGGACTGGCATTGCTTCTTGCAGCTACTAGCGCTTATTTTGCGTGTGGCCCGCTGAACATATCCAGAGGTATTACTGCGATTGTATTATTCGGATGTTCGGCGGGGGCGTATCAAGGCTTCATTCCGTTTGCTATATGTGTCATTCTTTTCTGGTGTATTCGTCATGAAGTGTTTATTGCGGAGAGCCAAACATCACATATGGAGAAAACAAGGGAGAGGGTTATTCTTTATTCATCCAAAATCGCTATAATCCTATCGGGGACCATATTCTATGCTGCAGTGAATAAGTTATACCTGTTTATAAATCATTATGAGATGATTTCGTATAGAGGGGTGGATTCAGTATCCGATATTGGCATTTCTGATTATCTGCTGCGAATTCTGATCGCATATAAGCAATTCATATATCCAAGTAGAGATTCACTTTTCTATATTTTTCCTTCTAACATTAGATATGTATACTATACGATGGGCTTTATTTGTATAGTGATATTTGTCAGATTATTAGTAGATGCTTTTAAAAAGTCTTCATTTAGTGGTTTGCTGATTCTTTGTATGATATCCGTGATTCCTTTGGCGTGTAATTTTATGATAGTTATGGCAGGAATTGATTATATGTATTCCACAATGACATACGCGCAGATGATGCCGTTTGTTTTGACTGCCATGTTACTGGATATATATATGAATAGAAAATCTCAACAACAGAAAGAAACATCTTTTTCTTTGGTAATGAGCACAATCAAATTCTGTGTTATTACGAGCTTAATGATATTAAATCTTATGTATGTCAGATATGATAATAAATTATATATGGTCGCAGAGTTTACACAGCAAGAATGTATATCTTATTTTACTACTTTAATTACCAGAATTCAGAGCGTTGATGGTTATAGAACAGATATGCGCGTAGCATATTTAAATGAGTATGATAAAAATACAGAGGGATTGGCGGGATTCAACTCTATACCATCATATAAAGATGTATGGGGCCATTTTGAGGATGTTAACGTTGATCCTTATTGGACGGTTGATGTGCTTATTAGTAATTATGCATGGAAAGAGTTTATGAATGATTGGTGTGGGTATTATCCGGAACTTGCCGAACCATCAGAGTTTTCTGATTTGCCGGAAGTGGAGAATATGCCCAGGTATCCAAACTCCGGATCTATATGTATCGTAGATGATACTATAGTCGTGAAATTCTGAAAGCAGACATGAAGATTCTGATAGTTAATAAATTCCTATATCCTAACGGTGGATCTGAAACATATATATTTGAAATCGGTAAATGCCTCGAATCCATGGGCCATGAAGTTCAGTATTTCGGTATGGAGCATGAAGGCCGTATTGTAGGTAATCATCTGAACCTGTATACCCGCGATATGGACTTTCACGGAGGCGGTATTCGCAATAAGCTTGCTAAACTGACTTATCCGTTCAGGATCATACGGTCAAAGGAAGCGTATGATAAGATCTCCAGAATTTTGGATGATTTTAAACCTGATGTAGTTCATTTCAATAATATCAATTTCCAACTTACGCCATCGGTCATAGAAGCGGTGGCAGATCATGATATCAGGAACCGGACTGCGACCTGTATGGTATACACTGCTCATGATGCTCAATGGGTATGTCCGAATCATCTGCTGACACAGCCTGATGGGACGATATGTTATGATTGCAGAGGATGCAGATATACGAATTGTATTAAGCACAGGTGTATTCACGGGAGTGCTATACGCAGTCTTATCGGAGCACTGGAAGCATACATCTATCATCGTAAACGCACTTATGACCTGGTAGACTGTATCATCGCACCCAGTGACTATATGAGGGAGAAACTCGAGGCTGATCCGGTACTAAAGGGTAAATGCATCGTGCTTCATAACTTCATTCCCGATAATTCCGGCAGGGATGATAGTTATATCGATGTATCTGCTCAGGATAAAGAACAGCGTAAATATGTTTTATATTTTGGACGGTATGCGGCGGATAAGGGGATCGATACATTGCTTAAGGCAGTGGGGAATCTTCCGGATGTAGATTTTGTTTTTGCCGGTTCCGGACCGCTCGAATCCGAGATAGAGAAGCATGCAAATATAGAGAACAGAGGATTCACACGTGGACGTGCGTTAAAAGAACTGATCGCAGGAGCAGCTTTTTCGGTGCTGCCTCCCATTGAACCTGAAAACTGTCCTTTTACTGTTATGGAGTCGATCACCTATAATACACCTGTGATCGCTTCGAATATCGGCGGCACACCTGAACTGCTCGAGCATGACAGGAATGGTCTGCTGTTTGAACCCGGAGACGCAGAGAAACTGACAGCATCTATACGGACATTGTGGGATGACGAAGAACTGTTGTCCCGACTGACACAAGGGTGTACGGATTCTCGCTTTATGAATGTGACTGAGTACTGTGGGGAATTGATTAGAATATACGCTGACAATAAGGCATAAACGGAGGAAGACAAACATGAAGATACTGGCTGTAGGAGCACATCTGGACGATATAGAGATCGCCTGTGGAGGTACTTTGGCTAAGATGATCCGTGCAGGACACGATGTCAAGGTGCTGATCATGAGTAAGTCCGGATATACCAATAAGGAGGGACGGGTACAGAGATCCGATGAAGTGGCGGTGCAGGAAGGAATGAATGCGCTCCATAAACTTGGACTCAGTAATATAGAGATCCTGGATTTCCCGACTAAGGATATACCGTGGAGTTCTGACGTGGTCAATCCGATAGATCTGTGCATAGATAAGTACGATCCTGATGTGATCTTTACCCATCACCCTTTTGATACCCATCAGGCGCATGTGGGTGTGAGCAATGCTACGATATCTGCCGCCAGGAGGCGAAATACGGTATTCTTTTACGAACCGATCACTCCGTCAGGCCGTTCGTATGTGGCATTCAGGCCTCAGCTCTATGTGGACATCACGGAGACTATAGATGTGAAGAATGATGCTCTGCGTGAGCACAAGACCGAGTATAACAAGTTCGGAGCTGAGGACTGGATCGAGGGTGTACATGCCAGATGCGGTTTCAGAGGTTACGAGATAGGAACCAAATATGCAGAGGCTTTTGAGATACTCAGACTGGAGTTGGCATTTGATGAACTTACCAGCTTTTGATAGATACGGTTCACCGTTATACGTATTCCATGAGCCGGATTTCAGAGCCAATTACTCTCACTTTCTGCACTCCATGAGATCAGAATATGAGAAGTATACACCGGCGTACTCATTTAAAACGAACTATACCCCGTATATATGCGGCCTGATCCGTGAAATGGGTGGATATGCCGAAGTGGTCTCGTTGATGGAGTATAAGCTGGCACGTAAGATAGGATTTGAGCCGGCTGAGATCATATATAACGGTCCTGATAAGAAGTCAGAGATATATGAGGCATTAAGTGACGGTAGCATCATTAATGCGGATTCCTATGGAGAGGTGCTCCGGATATGTGAGTATGCGCAGGCTGATCCCGGACACCATTATGAATTTGGACTCAGGGTCAATCTTGATCTGGGGCAGGATTTTGTGTCCAGATTCGGAATGGATGAGCAGGACATTGAACGTTCTTTTGAGTATGTGAAGAGTATTCCCAACGCAGAGATAGTAGGATTACATTGTCATATAAGCAGATGCAGGGGGATAGAAGCCTGGGAGAAGCGTACACGCATTATGCTGGGACTGGCAGACAGATTCTTTGATCATCCGCTGAAGTATATTGATCTCGGCAGTGGGATGTTCGGTGTTATGGACGACGAGCTTGCGGCTCAGTTTGATGATATCCCTTCATATGATGATTACGCTTCAGTCACATGCAGGTTGGTAAATGAGCATTATCGTGATTACGATATTTCTGACAGGCCGGTTCTTTTTACTGAGCCGGGAACCACTTTGATCAATAAGTATATCAGTCTGGTCTCGCATGTGGATGAGATCAAGACTGTCAGAGGACGGACTTTTGCAGTGCTTGATTGCAGCGAACATAACCTCGGCGAGATATGTACCCTTAAAAAGGTTCCGGTTGAAGTTATAGCTGCCCCTGATCATCCCACCGACAGACCTTTGCTGAAAGATGTGGATCTGGTCGGCTATACCTGCCTCGAGCAGGACGTAATGTATACCGGGTGCAATGGCCCATTGGCGGTCGGGGATACAGTAGTATTCCATAATGTCGGAGGATACTCCAACGTACTTAAACCCCCGTTTATCAGACCGGGATGCGCGATGATAACCCTGCGTGACGACGGGAGCATTCTGGAGATCAAGCGGGCTGAGACTGACGATGATGTAATGTCCACATATGTGTTTGAATGAGAGACCGGTGATGATGAAAGAACTTACAGTACTTATAACAGCAGCGGGTAATGTATATATGCCCGGAACGATCGACTGCATCAAAAACAACGGAGAACGTCCCATACGTGTTATAGGTGCGGATATGAATGATGACAATTCTATTCTGCAGATGTGTGACGCCTGCTATGCCGTACCCAGAGGAGATGCCCCGGAGTATGTGGATGAATTGCTCCGGATCTGCCGGGATGAACATGTGGACATAGTGATACCTATCATGTCGGTTGAGTTGGAGAATCTGTCCGCTCGTATCGGAGATTTTACGAAGATCGGTACACGGGTATCGGTATCTGATATAGAGCCTCTCAGGATCGCAAACGATAAGCTTAAGCTGTTTGAATATCTGGTAAAGAATAACCTGCCATGTGCGAAGTATCACGCCGTGTCGGGCATTGAGGATTTACGTACCGCGGCATATGATCTGGGATATGGCAGTGATAAAGTCTGTGTAAAGATGACCTCCGGCAGTGGGAGCAGAGGCTTCAGAATTCTGGACGCGAATCTGAACAGATATGAAATGTTTGCTCATGAGAAACCGAGTTCCTGTGTCGTTACTTTGGAAGATATGGAGATGATTCTGGCAGGGGCACATGTTTTCCCTGATATCATGCTTATGGAATATCTGCCCGGCGATGAATACACAGTAGATCTGGTGGCGTCAGACGGGGCGGTGAAGTGTATATGCATCCGAAAGGGCCTGCGTGTAGACGGCGGTATCATGCTGGACAGTATGGTTGTGCATGATGATAGGATAGAGGATATGTGTATACAAGTGACAGAATCGCTGGGGCTTACAGGTAATATAGGATATGATATCAGAACCCGTGCCGACGGCACACCTGTGATCATGGAATGCAACCCGAGAATGACGGCGGGAGTCCCTGTGTTTACCTATGCGGGTGTTAAAACATCAAAGCCATGCTCGGGGAAGAGATTCCTGGGAGCAAAGCTAAATCCGGAGTAATAGTCCGACGCCGCTGGATGGAGATGCCTGCCTGATCAGTCAGTACTTATAGCAATGGGAGCATGAAATACGAATCTCGTAATAATCTGTTTGGGATAATCAAATACTGGGCTGCATATGCTGTGTTGATGCTCCATTATGACGGAATATGGCGTATACGCAGAGGATATATGTATGAGGTCGAGACAGTATTCCAAAGGGTGACATTTTTTCCTCCGGTCATTATATTTCTCACCATAAGCGGATTCCTGACAGCAGGATCGCTGGCCAGAAGTTCCGGAATGAAGGAATTCTTCGTTAAGAAGATACAAAGGATATATATACCGCTGTGGATCAGTACAGTGATATATCTGATCACATATCTTGTGATAGCTAAGGAATACATAGATGGTTCGATACTCATATGGCTCATAACAAGCATACTAGGAGTGGCGTATACTCCATCGTGTCTTAAGGATTTTGCTACAGGTAGTGCCAATGGAGTGCTCTGGACAGTAACCGTACTCATAGAACTGTATATCCTGACAGGACTCACTTGGAAGTATATAAAGCGTGTTCGGGGATGGATGTGGCCCGTATTGATCCTACCGGGGCTTGCATTGATTAATATTCTTTCACAGTATTTAAGCAATAATGTACTTGGCAGTGGCTGGTGCAAATTACTGGAGAGATCGTTTATTCCTTATGCGATATTCTTTTTTATCGGGATGGCTGCATTTCTCTTTCAGGATAAGCTTGGCAAACTGCTGCTGATCTTAGGTATAGCAGCGGTCGCGTCAATACTGATATATGACAGGATGGGGCTTCCTGATTACGGATACTATACAGGCATCATACGGGGTGTGTGTACGGCGGTAGCGGCTGTTGGTATAGGATCCTGGTCACCTGACAGGATAGGAGATCATGGACTGGCCGGAGTTTTCGGCCTATTTTCGCGGATTGATTTCACATATGAGATGTACCTGTATCAATGGTTGATCTTTAACGTGCTGGTGGCAATGGGATTGTACGACACCATGGAATGGGATGTGTTGCATGATGCCATCATATGGCAGACTTTGGGTGTAGCTGTCAGTGTATGGGCAATTTCTTATCTGGGACGCAAGTCTGTTTCATGGCATCGGGATAAATAGAAGCGGAGAGAATTATGGCTAAGAGAACTCTATATGGAACTGTTATAGTTACCTACAGATGCAACGCCAGATGTAATATGTGCGATTGCTTTAGGGATCCTACTCGGCCGGAGGATGAGATAACTCTGGATGTGATACGTAAGCTTCCTGAGATGGCGTTTACGAATATCACCGGTGGGGAACCCTTCATCAGACAGGATATACCCGATATCGTCAGAGAGTTGTATAAGAAATCCGACCGTATAGTCATATCCACCAATGGGTATTTCACTGACAGGATAATTGCTCTGTGTAAAGAGTTCCCTAAGGTGGGTATACGTATCAGTATTGAGGGATTACAGGAGACCAATGATGCTATAAGAGGCATACCGAATGGATTTGAGCGGGGATATAACACTCTTAAGACATTGGTAGAAATGGGTCATCCGGATGTGGGATTCGGTATGACGGTTCAGGATATGAACTGTGAAGATCTGGTTCCGCTTTATGAGATAGCAAACGGGCTTGGTATGGAGTTTGCTACGGCGACTCTTCACAATTCATTCTATTTCCGCAAGACAGATAATAAGATCGTAGACAAATACAAGGTTGCTCAGAACTTCGAGAAACTGATCAATGAGCTTCTAAAGAGCAAATCCCCTAAGAAGTGGTTCAGAGCGTACTTCAATCATGGCCTGATCAACTATATCTATGGCAACAAGCGTCTGCTTCCCTGTGATATGAGTAAAGACGCTTTCTTCATAGATCCGTTCTGTGATGTGATACCCTGTAACGGAATGGCGCAGAAGGCGGTGATGGGTAATCTGCGTGATACGGACTGGGAAACATTGTGGAATTCGGAGCGTGCAGAACAGGTACGTGAGTGTACGCGTAAATGTGACCGTAATTGCTGGATGATAGGATCGGCATCTCCCGCAATGCACAGATATATCTGGATACCTGCATGGTGGGTATTCGTGCATAAGTTCATTAAGCGTGGATACTCATTGTCGGAGAATCGGTTCATACGGGAGGAAGCATAGATGCCGAAGCGCGTTGTGTGCAGGGCAAATGAATGCCTTCTGGCGTTATATCTGCTCTTGATCACTATTTCATCTGTGTTTCTGTATGTTACACATAATAAGCTGATCCTGGCCGTCTTATGTGTTGTTTTATTCATTTTCTTTCTGTTTATTTCCCGTTTTGTTCTTTGCTTTTTTTCGGAGCATTGTATATATCGACGTGATCCGGTAACCGGCAGACAGTGCGTATATGCTTATCTGGCAGGGACATGCGCCTGTATATTTATTCTGATGCTGTGGTATATCGCTTTCCGTCCCGGTTTTTATGGTCCTGACAATATGGCACAGTTAAGTCAGGCCGTCAGTGGACATTATGATAACTGGCATCCTATCTGGCATACGCTCGTCTTCTATACTCTCCCGGTAAGACTGACCGGTTGGGCAGGTAGCGTTGTTCCGTTTCAGATGATCTGTTTCTCCCTGTGTATCGGATATATGTGTATGGTGCTATACCGGTATATAGGAAAAGCGTGTGCAGTGATAGTATTCGCATATGTATGTTTGAATCCTCTGACCGGATATGTACTTCTGGATCCTCTTAAAGATGTCCCATTCGCTATAGCTGGAACGATAGCCATGACTATGACTGCTGCTATATGCTTTTCGAGAGGGGAGTGGAGTGATAACCGGTACAGATGTGTGATTCTGGGATTCATACTGGCTAACGCAACTCTGCTCAGGTATAACGGAATACTTTTTACCGGATTACTCATGATCGCGTTGGTATTCAATCTGAGATTCAGAAGGTGGATCCTGATCCTGGCCGGCTTCGCAGCTACGATGGTGATAGTTCAGGGGCCGGTATATCACCTGATAGATGCAGAAATATCCGATACCGAGGTGGTTCAGGTAGTTGGACTTCCGATGTCTGTCATTGGAAATGCTGTCAGGGAGACACCGGACCTGCTCGATCCGGAGATAACCGAATTCGCATACTCATATGCACCCGCCGAAGTCTGGGAGGAGAGATATGCCAGAGGCAATTTTAACCTCATGAAATACGGTGGTGTACAGAATCCGAATGTAGTTGAAGAGACCGGAGCCCTTAAGATCACGGCGATGGCGGCTAAGTGCCTGGTGCAGTCTCCTCAGGCTTCTATGGATGCGCTTTTTGCATTGACGGATTTCGTATACGGGCTGGATATACAGGATAAGGCTGATATAGATATCATGCATGGCGATATCATGGATAATGACTATGGCCTGGAATATAATGGTAATCAGACTCTGGCCGGATTGTTAGATAGATGCGCCGGTCTGTTGAAAGTACGTGGATGGAATTTCTTCAGGAAGATGGGATTTGGAATCCTGATGGTCATGATCGTGATCCTGTCACGGTTGAAATGGACATCTGCCAACAGCTGGAAACGGATATTGCTCTGTTTGCCGGTATTGGCTTATGATTTCGGAACGATGTTGCTCCTGTCCGGACATGACGCGCGATTTTTCTTTATCAGTTTTATGGTATGCCCGATCGCAGTAATTGTAGGAATGTTTGAAGATTCACTCAGGAGTACAGGTGGTAATGAAGTTTAGTGTAGATAAAAGACTTCACATAGGAGAGGCCATATATCTGGTGTACTTCGTGCTCATGATGGGTGCGAGGGCACTTGGAATGTATGAAGGTACGACCGTGTATACTGTCGTACTTGTGATCGCTATGCTCCTGTTTGCGGCTAAGATGATCGTTACACCGCATACAATTCGTGAGTATGTGATCGCTGTGATACTCATGGGTATTGCCGGAATCGTATATCTGCATACCGGTGAGAAAGGCCTGATCGTCTGCTTTAGCATGATGCTGGGTATGAAAGGCGTAGATAGGATTAAAGCCTTGAGATACGGGACTATCGCCGCAGCAATATGTATATGCGGGCGGATCGTAACAGGAGTTTTCGGATTGCTGCCGGAGAAATACTATCCACAGGTACGTGAAGGCATAGGGTTGATGTTCAGGCATGCACTGGGATATGCGCACCCTAATACGTTGCATATGAACGTGCTGATGCTCAGCATGCTGCTGGTATTCCTGCTGACACATTATCTGGACAAGCTGAGATCATTGAATGATGATGGACGAAAAGATTATCGGATTTGGTTTCTTATTATCGCATCATTGATGGTATTGCTGTTTAATCTATATGTTTTTCAGTATTCAGGCAGCCGTACGGGTGTCCTGGCTGTGACTGCTTATCTTGTAGTTAATCTGTGGTTTTATTTGAGAAGACATGCAGGAATATTTGAGAGAATGGTATGCTATGCAGCTTATCCCTTTGTATGTTTTCTGGCCATTGTTCTGCCTTTGATCATTCCGAATTCGATATTTGAATTCGTGGATAGGACCCTCTTTACTACCAGATTCTCTATTGCAAGATATTATTGGTCCAATAATCATATATCTTTGTGGGGAATTCGTCTAAATAACCCGGACCCGTTATATAGGACATACGGCATAGATATGTCTCAACTGTATGTTTTTCTACAGCTTGGACTGGTCGCATTTGCCGTTATAGCGGTCATGACGATGTGGTATGTACATCAGGCATTAAAGAAAAATCACATGGCGGAATTGGCAGTCCTGATGGGGATTCTTTTTGCAGGAATATGGGAGCCGTTTCTCTACAATCTGGGCTTCAAGAATTTCACATTCGTATTCATCGGTGCGATGATGTACGAAGTACTGGCTGAAGTAAAGACAGCGGAAGGTGAACTGGAAAACAACGATGAATCTGAGGCTGTGAATCACGTGACTTGGTTTGATAAATACGGCTTGGTCAGGATCATATGTTCAATCCTGCTTGGAACCGTTCTCGGATGTGTAGCATCGAGTACATATGTGCTGTTTACCGAACCGCCGCATGCCCTGTATGCTGACAGGGAGCAGGATGAGGCCGGTGTATCATTTGAGATGGAACCGTTATACTTAAGTGTTGATGAGATCGCAGATCTTAAAGATCAGGGTGAATTGATAGTCGGTTATATAGATGAGAATAAACCGATGTATATGTATGATGAGAGTATTGCTGTCATGGAATATCATAAGAGGTGCCTGAGCATCGGAGTGTGGTGCGGTATGCTTGTCCTGTTCATCTCTTTGTTGTTGCCTGCCGGACGGTATCCGGATGATATTAGCAAATGAAATACACATCAGTTAAACAAAATGCCATATTGAATGTCATCCGCAGTCTGCTGGCAGTTCTATTCCCTATCATCACCTACCCTTATGCTGCCAGAGTAGTAGGTGTTGTAAATATAGGCAAGGTGAACTATATCGCCTCGTTCATAGCTTATTTCACGATATTTGCGATGTTCGGAATAGACACCTTCGGGGTCAGGGAATGTGCATCTGTCCGGGATGACAGAGAACAGGCATCTGTTCTGGCATCACGCTTGTGGAGTTATTCGCTGCTTACTACTGTCATATCTCTTATAGGCCTCGGGTTACTGACATTTATCTATATACCGCTTCATTCATATATTCCGGTTATCCTGATACAGAGTCTGATGGTAGTATTTACAACCGTGGGTGCGGATTGGATCAATGTGGTATATGAGGACTATACCTACACCACTCTCAGAGGCATCACCATAAACATCATAAATATGGTGATCCTCTTCGTATTCGTGCATAGGCCTGAAGACTATCTGATATATGCATTTCTCACTGTATCATCGGTTGTGCTCGGTGGTATCGTGAATATATTCCGTATCCGTAAGTTTGTAACTCTGCGGCTGGCATCAATACCGGATTTTCGTGAGACTACACGCAGGCTCATGCCATTCCTCGTAAACGATATGAGTATAGCTGTTTATGTGGGCATGGATATGACGATATTGGGAATTATGCACGGAGATTACAGAGTAGGCGTATACTCTGCTGCAGTTAAGATATATACGATGGTCAAGACAGTGTTCATAGCAATATTCTCGGTAACCTTGGCCAGACTCTCTGCGCATATTGCTGCAGGAGAGAGGGAAAAATTCCGTAAGCTGGTGTCGGGAGTAACGTCTGTATTTATGATATTGGCCTTTCCGGCAATGATGGGCCTTATTCTCTATGCCGGGCCGGTCATACTTCTCATAGCGGGACCGGAGTATTATGAGTCACCCATGTCTCTGAGACTCCTGGCGGTGGCACTTGTTTTTGCTGCTTTTGGCGGTATCGCTACCAGATGCGCGAATGTTCCTCTTGGATTTGAGCGGGTCAATACTTTTGCGACTATATTCGCTGCTATAGAGAATACTATACTTAATATTCCAATGATTTATTTCTACCGTGAGACAGGCGCAGCCATCACTACGATTCTGGCGGAGTTAAGCGTGTTGATCATTTGTATGATCAACTTCAGACGTAATGGGCTTAAGTGGAGAAGCGTGGTGGCAGTTCGTGACCTGAGAGACACTTTCTGTGGTGTAGCGGGGATTGCGGTATTGTATCCTGTGGTCAGGCATCTGTGCAGTTCTGATATTGCTGTAGCTATAGTCGGGATCATTCTGTCGGTCATTGTATATTTCGGTATACTGTTGTTGATGCGTAATGAGATCATGCTGGATAGTATCCGTAAGGTGCCCGACAGATTATTTGAGTCGAATAAAGGATCGTGATGTGGTATGATTGATGCTATGAGTAGAACACGTATACCAACTTTATATTTGGTGATTCCATGCTATAACGAGGAAGAAGTCATAGAAAAGACAGCTGCTATAGTTAAGGAAAAGATGACCCGGCTTGCGGATGAGGGCAAGATCGAACGTGACAGCAAGGTTTTATTTGTTAACGACGGCAGTTCGGATAATACGCTTCGCATGCTTCATGATCTGTCGAAGAAAGATCCATTCTATGGAGTGCTCTCTTTTGCAGGCAACTATGGGCATCAGAGTGCCATACTTGCGGGCATGATGGAAGCCCGTCACTATGCGGATGCCGTAGTCACCATAGACGCCGATCTGCAGCAGGATATCGAGGCTTTGGATGATTTTCTGGCAGCTTATATGTCGGGTTGCGATGTGGTCTACGGAGTACGCAATGACCGTAAGACCGACGGCTTCCTCAAGAAGGCTACCGCTACTATGTATTATAAGTTGATGCATATGCTGGGCAGCAGTGCTCTTACGAATTCAGCCGATTACCGACTGATGTCAACTAAAGCGCTGGATGCCCTCTCCGAATACGAGGAGAGCAGTCTGTTCCTGCGCGGGCTGATCCCAACGATGGGTTTCTCTTCGGATATCGTATATTTCGATGTGAAGGAACGTGAAGCAGGGCAGTCCAAGTATACGTTCAAGAAGATGATGACGCTTGCGCTTGACGGAATCACTTCCTGCAGCATCAGGCCGTTGCGTATGATCGGTTCACTTGGATTCATCACGGTTATTGCAGCTCTTGTTATGATCATCATATCTATCGTGGACTGGGCGAACGGCAAGAACGTTCAGGGATATACCACGCTTCTCATAGTGATGCTCGTGCTGGGTGGAGTGATCCTAATCAGTCTCGGAGTGATGGGCGAGTATATAGGCAAGACCTATATGGAAGCCAAGCATCGTCCTCGATACATAGTAGACACAGTAGTTCTCAGGGAGTGCCGCAGACGAGAGGAAAAGTGATATGGTCTTCTCATCGGCAGTATTTCTGCTCCTGTTTCTTCCAATCGTATTTACATGCAATACATTGCTTAGTATCGGCTACAAACGTACCGGTGCTAAGCTTTTTATCAGTCTGTCCAATCTGTTCCTGCTCGTTGCGAGCCTGATATTCTATGCGTGGGGTGAACCTGTGCTGGTGCTGATGATGATCATATCGATCGTCATCAATCATCTCGTGGGTGCCGGGATATCACGGATATGTTCGGGGGCGGGGACAGAACCATCAGGCAAGAAGCCTGCGGTTGCACGTATCCTGCTGTTTATCGGCGTGGTATCTGATCTGAGCCTGCTGGGATATTTCAAATACGCCGGATTCCTGGTACGGATGCTTAATTCTATAGTAGGCAGAGAGCTCATCGCGGATCCGGGAATAACGCTCCCCATAGGTATTTCGTTTTTCACCTTTCAGGCGATCTCGTACATCGTGGATGTGTATCGCGGGGATACGGAAGCTTCGCCGGGGATCATCAATACGGCTCTGTATATATCCTTTTTCCCCCAGCTGATAGCGGGACCCATCGTTAAGTATCATGATATCAATACTCAGATCATGGACAGAAGTGTCACTGCAGATAAGCTGGTGGACGGCTTCAGAAGGTTCATCTATGGCCTGGGTAAGAAGGTGCTGATAGCGAATGTTCTGGGACAGTGTGCCGATACGGTGTACGGATTTGAGATCGCTGATGTGGACTTCCGTATGGCGTGGATAGGGGCTCTGGCATATACATTCCAGATATACTATGACTTCTCGGGATACTCGGATATGGCCATAGGACTGGGCAGGATGTTCGGCTTCGAGATCCCGGAGAACTTCAATTATCCTTATCTGTCGAAGTCGATATCCGAGTTTTGGAGACGCTGGCATATATCCCTCGGCACCTGGTTTAAGGAGTATGTATATATCCCGCTTGGAGGTAACAGGAGGGGTATGGTCAGGACATACGTGAATCTGGTCATCGTATTCTTTCTGACCGGTCTGTGGCATGGAGCGGGATTCTCGTTTATAGTATGGGGACTGTTCCATGGTTTTTTCTCAATCGCGGAGCGTCTGATCTCTGACCGGAGAAGAGCGCGTAGTACCGGTCAGGACTTACTCACTGAACGAGTCGATGTGACAGGCGGAACACTCACCAGCTTTAAGTCACTGTGTTCAGTTCTTTATACGTTCCTGGTGGTAAATTTCAGCTGGGTCCTCTTCAGAGCCAGCAGTCTGCGAAGTGCGATAGCCTTTCTGACTAGGATGATCATGCCATGGAGATATATGGAAGCGAGATATAGCTTCTGGCATTATGCGGGGATCAAGACTGTATGTGTGGGAGTATGTGCAGTGATCGGAGCAGGATTGCTGACCGTGTGCATACCGTCACATATACGTGAGAGATTTAAGGGATCGGTGGCCGAGGCAGTGTATTGCGGGGGGATCTTCGTGATAAGCCTGGCTGCCATAGTTGCCAATACGTATAATCCGTTTATATACTATCAATTTTGAAGACGATTAGATTATCCGAAAAAATAATATTGGGAATACTCATATGCGGAGTGTTGCTGATATGGCCTGCGTGGTGGATCGTCAGGCCTCTGATGGATACTGCCTCTCATGAGAACAGACAGCTGAGTGAGAGACCGGTCCTGAGTGCGGAGTCTTATACGGGATATTCGCGTGCATATGAGAGTTACCTAAACGACCGTCTGCCGTTCAGGAATGCACTCGTATCCCTTAACTCATTTATAGATTATTATGTGTTTAAGGAAGCATCGGACAGCAGCGTTATAATCGGCCGTGACGGATGGCTGTTCTTCAGCGCTACGTTGGAGGATTATCAGAGAGATAACCTGTATTCAGAAGAGGAACTTCAGGAACTTGCTGCAGAAGCCGAAGCAGCCAGGGCGTACTGTGATTCCCGGGGCATCACATTTATACTGTTCATGCCGCCTAATAAGAACTCGGTATATGGTGAGTACATGCCCGCGCATATCACAGCCGGAGCGGGACCGTCCAGGGCGGATCAGTACGTATCATATCTGCGTGAACATACCGGAGTGGATGTGATATGGGTACGTGATGAACTGGTCGAAGCTGCCACCGGCAGTGACAGACTGCTGTATATGAAACATGACTCTCATTGGAACGGTCTGGGATCATATACAGGCAGCAGGCTGCTAATGAGTCATCTGGGTATAGACATGCCTGCCCCCGATGCTCTGACATATACGCATACAGACGAGGCCGTCTTCGCCGGAGCCGGGCACGATCTGGCCAATGCCATCAGTATGGATGCTGCACTCGGTACGGATGAGAATTTTGTTCTCTCCGGATATGTGGATGAGAGTGTGTATGACAGTATAGAGTACAGGGGTGACTATCATGAGTCAGTGTCGGAACTGATAGATCCTGCTGCTATCGATGGGGATCTGTATGTTCTTCCGGATAACTACATGGGTGTCAATCCATATGGGGATGTGGTGTATGCATCGTCGGATGCGGCTGACAGCCGGAGAGTCCTCTTTGCCAGGGATTCCTTCGGTGAAATGATGACTCAGTATCTGGCGGCCGGATTTGCGGATGTCATCAGCATCAGGAACAGTACTCTGACCATTCAGGACATAGATGAGATAAAACCTGATATACTGATATATGAAATGGTAGAACGGAGCGATTATCATGACCTCGGATCGATCACAAGTACAGATTGAATTACACGCGGATGATTATGGCGAATCGGTGCATACCAGTGAGGATATCCTGGAACTGATGAAAGCTGGGTGCCTGGATGGTATCAGTATACTTACCAATATGCACTGTTTTGAGGAAACTTCCCGGATGTTACTTGAAGCGGTGCCTGAGCTTCCCTATGTACCGTATCTGAGTGTGCATGTTGATGTTGTGGAGGGGAGGAGTCTGATACCCGGACCGGCCCCGGGAGGGGATACGTCTTCTGAAACCGGCATTTGGATGTCTCCGGTCCTGCCATGGAACTGGAAGAAACTCTTCTGCCTCTCATATCATATCCCGGCTCGTGATTTGGCAGGGAAACCGATGAGATATGGGGAGACTCAGACACGCATAACAGGGGAAGTCAGACAGCAGATACGCAGAGGATGGGAACTGATATTGGAGGTATATGCTCTGGCGGATGAGCATGGGGATCGATTCTCACCAGCACGCACATCTGATCCCGGTCGTATGGGAAGCGCTTATGCAGGTGGTAGCAGAGGGCAGCCCGGAGATCGAATATATACGTACGGCTCATGAGCCTTTTGGAGTATTCTTTAAGCATCTGGGTCAGGCGTGGAATCCCATAGGCTTCGTCAAAAACCGGATCCTGGCTGTACATGCACCGAAGGTTGAGAAGTATATCCTCGGCCACGGACTTAAGCCCGCATATATGTGGGGACTCCTCATGAGCGGTCATATGGATATGGATCGTGTAGAGGCCATCATGCCCGATATGATGAGAAAGTGTGCCCGCAAGGGATATGACCTGGAGATCAACATACATCCCGGCAGGATGACAGCGTCGGAGACGAACGATGAGATACCGCGCGAGTCCGCCGAGACATTCTATCTGTCGGATAACCGCTGTATGGAGGCGCAGACGGTCAGAGCATTTCATGACAGGATGAGAGAGTATTATTCTATAACGGAGGGAACCTGATGAGTGATCGACGTAAACTGCTGCTCATAGTACCCACACTTCACCAGGGCGGACAGGAGAGAGTGGTAGTCCGGAGCGCAAGACTGCTGGCGGATGAGTATGATGTGACCATAGTGATATTCGATGATTCGGATATCGGGTACGATACCGACGGGCTTAACATAGTCAATCTGAATGTACCGTCAGCATCTTTATCACTGTTCAAACTTATCAATGTATGCAGACGTATGGTCAAAATGCGGAGATTAAAAGCAGGTCTAAGACCCGACATCTCATACAGCCAGGGCGGTACGGCCAATATAGTGAACTGTCTGTCATCCTCCCCCTCGGAGAAAACCTGGACCAGCATCCGGTGCTTCTTCGATGTGTCGGACGCGACTAAGATCAGATTATATAAGAAACGCGCGGATCTGATCGTGTGTTGTGCGCATGATATAGAGACTCAGATCAGAGACAGGTATCACGCGGATAAGACGGCTACTCTCTATAATCCATATGACTGTGATGAGATCGTGGCCGATTCAGGTCAGGGTGATCCCGATATCGATCTGCCGGAGACAGACAGGTTAGGCCGTCATATCAGATACATCATGGCTATGGGACGTGACGATGATCATAAGATGTACTGGCACATGCTCAAGGCATTTAAGCTGATACAGGTGGTCATACCCGAGACCAGGCTCGTGATACTCGGAGCCGGAGAGTTTGAATCATATAAGCGTATGATACGCGGTTTGGGATTGGATGATGAAGTGATCTTTACCGGACCCCAGAGTAATCCGTTCAAATATCTGAAGAGAGGCGAAGTGATGTGGATGACCTCCAGAATAGAAGGATTCCCGAATGCTCTGGTGGAAGGCATGGCACTGGGGCTGGTACCGGTGTCGACTAACTGCCCGTCAGGTCCCGCCGAGATACTTACAGACGGTGGCAGTGTGGAATCCTGTGCAGAGGCTTTCGAGCAGATGGAGGGAAATGACGACCTGAAGGCGATATACGGAGAGTACGGTGTCCTGACTCCTGCCATGACCTATGACCGTGATATGGACTTTGCACACATTACGGAGGAACACTTCAATCTGGCGGAAGTGATGGTTGAGCTCCTGCGTGATCCGGAGAAGATGAACCGGTATCATGAGGCTGCAGCGAAGCGTGCCCGTGATTTCGGATACGATGAGTATCATACGAGATTTGATGAACTGGTGAAAGGCTCATATGCGCAAGATACTGTTTCACATTAATTGTCTCGAGCACGGCGGTGCCGAGAGAGTAGTATCCAATCTGGCCAACAGATTCGCTGCGGAAGGCTATGATGTAACTGTAGCCGTAGAGTGGATCAGCGAGGTTGAGTATCCGCTGGATGACAGGATCGATCATATCAATATCGGACTGACTGAAGCCGATGAGCATAAGTCGAGGGCGGCTAAATATCTGCTCAGGATCCGCCGGCTGAAAGAGTGCATCAGGCGGGTTGATCCCGATATCGTTATAGCTTTTGCTCATCTGGCCATATATCGGACCCTGATGGCGACATACCGTATGAAAGTACCGGTCCTGATATCGATCAGGACGGATCCTGTGGGACACTATGACAGCAGGATGGATAAGCTGTTCATCCCCAGACTCTTTCCCAGAGCTGACGGGTGTGTATTCCAGACAGAAGGACAGAGGGAGTTTTTTGCTCCATATCTGCAGGAGAACTCACGTATCATACTTAATCCCCTGAGTGAGAAATATATCGGAGTCGAACCTCCGTCATCCAGACGTAAGGCTGTAGTACAGTCAGGCCGTCTCGTTGACTTCAAATACCAGCATCAGCTGATAGATGCATTTATGATGGTTCATGAGAAGTATCCGGACTGGATCCTGGAGATATACGGCGGGGATTCATTCGATGGAACTAAGGAGATCCTCGAGGAGAGGATAGACAGATACAGGGCGCATGATTTCATATTCCTGAAGGGCGACTCCGACTCATTGGAAGTGGACTTAAATGACGGAGGTGTATATGCCTTTTCATCAGAATGGGAAGGCCTTCCCAATGCATTGATGGAAGCGATGGCACTCGGACTGCCGATAGTATCTACCGACTGTCCGTGCGGCGGCCCTGCCACACTCATCACCGACGGTGTGGACGGACTGCTCGTGCCTATACATGATCCCGATGCACTGGCATCAGGCATGCTTCGGCTCATCGATGACAGGGAAATGGCAGAACGGTTAGGAATGAATGCACGTAAGATAGTAGAGCGTGCCCATCCTGATATCGTGTTTAAGCAGTGGGCGGATTATATCGAAGAACTGTGTGATAAGTGAATCGCCGGGGGATCATTGTCGAGTATACACATCCAGAGTTCCGCAAGTAGTTTTCTTATAACCGGAAAGATCTTTTCCAAGTATTTCATGGACATCATATTCCCAATGCCTGTCTTCGTGGTTGTAGGCCACTATGATATCTATACCGCTCAGATCGGTATATGAATCAAGCTCCGGCTGAGAAGATTCTATAGTGATGAAGTGAGTATATGAGACCGGAGATATGGTGTAAGTGTAATCAACCCAATCTATGCCTATTTCGTAGGTGCGGTCATGCCCTTCTAATAATTCATGTGTATATATAAGGTCGTTTCCTTCGTAATACAGGCATGAGAGTATGTTCGGATCATGCTCCGGGTGAGCCTGAGTATATATGTCGATTTCATTAAGCATAGAGGTGACTGACTCGCCACGATATCTATAATAATTCCCCTCAATCCACATGGCCCGCATATGTGCTATAAGCATAAGGAACATCACTCCATAGTAGATGTATTTACGTTTATGGCCAATCTTCATATGCATAGGAGCCTGGCAACAGTAGAAGAGAGCAAATCCTATTGAGAAGGGGAGCAGATACCGTTCCGTCATACCTGTGCTTGCGAATAATACGAATTGTGGAAGAATAAATGTAGCAAACAAAACAGCATCAGGCCATATTTTGATAGTCTCGACGTCATGTGATATGAGGATGACAGCCATTATCAGACCGAATGAAACGAACCATTTCATGTCGGTTCCGAATGATTCTATCAAGGGAGAGATACCACTGTCAGTTATACCGATATCTATGTACTCACCTCGTGGCAAAGATCGTATGATGATGATATTTACAATGAATATCAGAACCATTACTGAATAGTATGCGCATCTTTTTTTTAGAGACTGTATGCAGGCTCTAAATGATATTTGTTCTGATTGAAGGTCAGAATATAGAATGTATAGGCAGATGAATGGTATAAGTACTATATATGTCTCCTTGTAGAGACTCATGATCAGGTAACATATAAGGCTGAATATAGCTGAAGAACGTTTCCCATTCTTTAGGTATCTGATCATCAGTATCATACCGGCAGAGAACCATATTGCAGTAACGATCTCGTGAGTGCCCAGTTTCCACCATGCCGCGGACTGATAACCCGTTAGTGATATGAAGGCAGCCAGGTATGAATGAATGATGCCGACTTCCATAGAGCGGGCCATATAGTAGATTAAGATGAAGAGTACAGCGGTCTTAATGATTGCCCAGATATAGTAAAGCCGAATGTCTGTGCCGAACACAGAAATGAATAACCCACGCATGACCAGATAGAGTGGTCTCCACCTTCCAATTACCATATTAGAAAATTTAGTGCATATATTTGTAGAAAGTCCTGTCCCACATCCAATATCAACAATCAAATCTAAACCTTTATGATTGACTTC
>CAJOID010000055.1 GCA_905234595.1 uncultured Lachnospiraceae bacterium
CATGAATTTTGCAATTTTTATACTATAAAGTCCGACCTACACCTCGCGCTCCGTCAGGGGTTTACGTGGGCGACCACGCCTCTTAGGCTCCTTACGCCTTGACCGATAGTCGGGACGACAGTCTTCAGGAATGGTCACTTCAAAGGCGTCACATATATCAACCTGATCGCCAACAAATGGCGTAATGATCCTTGCCCTGTTTGTATGCTCGATACATCTGATGGGTCTCATCTCATCAAGGATGTCAAGGGAGGATTCAAAGAGTTTCTTAAGCTCCGTAGTCTTCCATATATGCCGGATGTATGATGTCAGGATGAGTGAGATGAACAGTATAAACAGCCTCCCTGTTTTACCCTCTTCCGAACCGTTCTGCTGCTTGTCAAAATGCAGCTGACTCTTCATCTGCTGGAAGTACTTTTCCTGTTCATCGCGGAGACGGTAATGCTTGTAAGTCTCTATGGCATCCATCGAAAGCCCCATTGTGGTGATAGCAAAGAATCCGGATGTCATCCGGGCCTTTGATACTTTCTTCTCATCGAGAACATATGATTTGATCAGGCGAGTGGTCTGATCATACTGAACTTTGAAATATCGCAGTTTACGCTTGAGCGAGGCATCATCTTCACAGGGAATCCGCTCACTTATGCGGGTCATTATTTCTTCTTCCTGCAGTTTGATCTCGGAATCAAGATATACCAGTTCTGAACTCCTGCGCACAGGATCAAGATAGAGATTGATCTTAAGATTTCCTGTTTTAATACAGTTGCCTTTACTCTTTACGTTGTATGTATAGTCAATCTGCTTATAGTAAATCTGAAGTACAGGATCTATCTCCATGTCATCCGGACGGGTATTGAATTCGCCAAAGGCTTTGATCTGTTCAAGGACAAAGCCGTTACCGGCTTCTGAACAGGCAATGAACGGCATCCCTTTGATGATATATGTTTCGAGATTGCGAATAGATTCATAACCTCGATCAGTAACAAAGATGACATCCTTGAAGCCTGCGTGATCCATGTCAACAAGTATGACCTGAAGGCTTCTCGAATCCGGCATGTTTCCGGGAAACGTCCTGTAGTACACCGGCATATGGCTTGTAAGGGTATAGGCAACGACCTCCTTTGTTTGTGGAAGAGGCAGATGATCCTTGTTCTTGCCCCAGTGTATGTCTGCCAGATTGCCTCCCCAGGCAGAACGGGATGTGGAATCAACTGCCAGTATCTCTTCTTCATCGAGCCTTGCTGCACGCAACTCAAGAAGTTCCTTGCGATGCTGTTCCGTGATGCTCTGTGTGAGGCGTGTGATGTATGACGGAGTCAGTTCGCGGTCAGATGGCGTTTTGACAATTCGCTGCCACCTTGGAAGCCGGCGGTAAGAATACTCGGTAATGATAGGGAAATATGCAAGTGTAAGAATGTCATTTACCATTTCCGCATTGCCGTTAAAGACGACCATAAGATCCTTGCGGATCCCAAGTTTATCGGCAAGTTGATCAAGCAGCCAGACGTCCCCGTAAAAACGGTTTACGTCATTGCCATCGTAAGCCGGACGTCCGGGCTTTCGATTACCGACCAGTTCTTCGATAGCTGAAACATCCCAATCATCAGGAAAGATGAGTCTGGCCCGCTCGGTGGGATCTGCAAGTATGTATGCTTTACCGGGTACAAAACGGTTACCATCCTCTAAACGTCCCCAATGGACGTAATGATACTTCTTCTTGCCGGTATCGGGATCGATAACTGAAGGTTGCGTAGCTGCATAGCAGTAACCATTAGAGTTATGTGGGGAAACGTGGTATCCGCTGTCCGCCTTCGGGGGTCTTCCTGTTCTGGCCATATGACACCTCACTTTCTAGTATAAATTATACTAGATAATAGTAAAAATGTCAACGAATAGAATGGCAAAATCAGTTGATTTTATGCGGTTTTCAATGTTCGGCTCGACTTAATAGTATAAATGGTTGCAAAATTCATGCAACAATAAGTAGTAAAAAGGTAAAATTGTGTTAAAAACGAATAAAATACTTGACTAAAATAATTGAAAAATGTAACTGAAAATTAAGTTCAAAAAAGAGCAGCCGTTTAGGTAATAAACGGATAACACAAATTCTCAAACAAGGGAGGAAGACAATGAAAGCAAAAAAAGTCATGGCACTTATGCTCAGCGCCACAATGCTTTTCGGACTGACCGCCTGTGGCAGTACCGCAGAGACACCTGCTGAAGCACCCGCTGCAGAAGAAGAACCGGATGAGGCAGCACCTGCAGCAGAGGAAACCGCAGAGGAGCCTGCAGCAGCAGAAGAAACAGAGGCACCTGCAGCCGGTGAGCTCAGCTACACAGCTCTCAATCTGGCAGACTACACCGACACTACAGCTACCATCAAATTCATCCATCATAAGACAGACCGTGCAGAGGACGGTACCATGGATGCCATGGTCGCAGAGTTCAACAAGACATTCCCCAATATCACCGTAGAGATGGAAGCCGTTACCGATTATGCAGAGGATGCACTTCTCCGTCTTTCAACCGGTGACTGGGGTGATGTGATGTTCATCCCCGCTATAGACAAGAACCAGCTCGAGACTTATTTCATGCCTTTTGATACACTTGATAATCTGTCAGGAGTTCTGAATTTCGCAAACCAGTGGGAGTATAACGGCTTAAGCTATGGTATTCCTTATATGGCTAATGCGCAGGGCCTCCTGTACAACAAGAGGATCTTCAATGAGGCAGGTATCAGTGATCTTCCCACAACTCCTACCGAGTTCCTGGCAGATCTTCAGCTTGTCAAAGACAACACAGACGCCATCCCGCTGTACACCAACTACGCAGCAGGCTGGACCATGGGTGCATGGGACGCATATGTAGGCTGTGTGTCAAACGGTGACAACACATACATGAACCAGAAGCTTGTTCATACCGCAGAGCCTTTCTCGGATCCCGGAGATGACACAGGTGCATATAATGTATACCGCATTCTCTACGATGCATGTGCACAGGGCCTGATCGAAGATGACTATACCACTACCGATTGGGAGAGCTGCAAGGGCATGATGAACCGCGGCGAAATAGCTACCATGGTACTCGGCTCCTGGGCATACGCTCAGATGTGTGAAGCCGGTGATACTCCCGAGGATGTAGGCTACATGCCTTTCCCGATCACCGTAGGCGGAACCCAGTATGTACTTGCAGGCGGCGACTATTGCTATGGCATCAACGTAAACGCTTCCGATGAGAACAAGCTTGCCTCACTCATCTTCGTTAAGTGGATGACGGAAGAATCAGACTGGTGCTACAACGAGGGCGGTTATCCCGTAGTCAAGGGCGGCAAGACTCCCGATATGTACGCAGCATTTGACGGTTGCTCCGTTCTGTCCGATGAGCCCGCTCTTGCAGGTGAGGAGGACTTCCTGAACGAAATGAACGCTGAATCCGAACTGTCCATCAATGCAGGCGGAAATGACAAGGTTCAGAGGATCGTTGAAGCCGGCGCTACCGGATCCGAAGAGTTCGCTGACATCATGGCTGACTGGAACGCTGCATGGCAGGATGCACAGGACGAACTCGGTATCGAAGTCCTGTACTGATCCGGACCGGAAACAGAATAAGTTTTGATTTGATGAGAAAAGCCGGGGAGAGCTGTCTCTCCCCGGCTCGCTTTATAGAAACAGCCGAGAGGTGATCGTATGGCAAACCCCGCAACAATAACAAAACCGAAGAGATCTTTTCCGGAATGGTTAAGAAGCCGTGACGGCCAGAAGGTACTGGTTATGCTGGCATTTATGATAGTGCCTCTGGTGCTGTTGTTTGTGTTCACGTACCTGCCTTTCGGCCAGATGTTCGGATTTTCCTTCTACAATATGAAGTACGTTGGTGCACGCAAGTTTGTAGGCCTGAAGAATTATGCCAAGGTCTTTTCCCGTAAGGACTGCTTCGGTGCACTCAAACTGTCCCTGTATTACATGCTCGGGTCGGTCGTTCAGCTGGCTATAGCGCTGTACCTGGCTACGATCCTGAGTTTCAAGGTAAAGGGAGGCAATCTGTTTAAGGGATTCATGTTCTTCCCCTTCCTAATCAACGGTATCGCGATAGGTTTCATATTCAAGTTCTTCTATACCAGAGGTTTCGTGTTCGATACGGTGCTTCAGTGGTGCGGTTTCGAACTGGATAACCTGCCATACTGGCTCAGGGATCAGAGGATCAACAACTTCTCGCTGGTAGGTACGAGCGTATGGAGGTATTTCGGACAGAATATGGTGCTGTTCATCGGAGCAATCATGTCCGTGGACTCGGAACTGTATGAAGCGGCAACCCTGGACGGAGCAAACCGGTTTCAGCAGTTTAGATACATCATACTCCCGAGCATCAAGACAATAATCACACTTAATGTGATCCTCTCAATAACCGGATCGCTGTCCGCTTTTGAACCGCCTTATGTCATTACGGACGGAGCCAATGGTACGGGAACCTACTTTGTAGTCATGCATCAAATCGCACATACCCAGCAGAAGGTAGGACTCGCATCGGCCATGGCTATCGTACTGCTGATCATCATACTGATAGTGACCGGATTGCAGAAACTGTTCTTCAGGTATGTATTTAAGAGCGGTGAGGATGAGGATCCGCGCGCTGCGATCAGACGTGAGAAAAAACTTGCACGGCTTTCGGCAAAGAAAGGAGGAGCAGCAGTATGAAAAAGACAAATGAACAGGCCATAGCAGGCCGGATCATATGGATGATCATACAATACGCATCCCTGCTGTTCTTCAGCTTTGTGGCTGTTATCCCGGTGGTAAGCTGTGTGATCACCGCATTTAAGACCGACACCGAATACCAGAACACCAATGTTATGACTCTGCCGGAGAGCTGGCTGAATTTTGAAAACTATATCAGAGCGTTCGACAAGGCTAATATGGGAAGGGGATTCATCAATTCGGCCATCATACTGGTATGCGTGCTGATCATCTCTACCTTCATCGGAACCCAGCTGGCATATGTTCTGGACCGTTTCAAGTTCCCCGGTAACGGCCTGATACGTAATCTTTTCCTTTTTGCATCACAGCTGCCCGGTGTAGCCATGCAGGTTGCTCTGTATGGGATCATGTACAAACTGCATTTCATCAATTCGATGGCCGGATACATCATCCTGATGTGCGGTACCGATATCATATCGATATACATATATATACAGTTCTTTGAAAATATTGATTACTCGCTGGATGAGTCGGCAATAGTGGACGGGGCGAACTACTTTACGATTTTTTATAAAATATTGCTGCCACTTCTTAAGCCCGCCATCGTAACTTCGTGTATACTTAAGGGAGTGGGTACATATAATGAGTACTATTGTGCCAACCTGTACCTGCAGGATAAGACCAGAGTCAATACGGTAGCTACATCACTGTATACTTTCGTAGGACCTCTGGGAAGTAAGTATAATCTGATATGCGCGGGAGTGATCATATCTCTGCTGCCTGCCCTGATCGTATTCATCACATGCCAGAAGCAGATCTACAGCGGACTCACTCAGGGCGCCGTGAAGGGGTAGAAGTATGTTTAAATACCAAGAAGAGATCGAACATCACCTGATATATGATATCATCCCGTTCTGGAAAAAACTCCGGGACGATACTTACGGCGGATATTACGGATACGTGAGCTTCGATCTGGATATCGACGAAAAGGCAGTCAAGGGATGCATACTCAATAACCGGATCACATGGTTTTTTGCAAATGCGTACGATGTTACGGCTGATGATACCCTGCTGGCGGAAGCCAGACACGGATACGAGTTCCTGAGGGACAAGTGCATGGACCGTGAATACGGGGGTGTATACTGGTCGCTTGCTTATGACGGGACCCCTGAAGATACGACCAAACATACATATAACCAGGCATTCGCGATCTACGCATTAAGCTCGTATCATGCGGTCAGCCATGATCCGGAGGCGCTTAACCTTGCATATGAGCTTTATGATCTGATCGAAGACAAGTGCCGTGATGAAGGCGGCTATCTTGAAGCTTTTACCAGAGACTTTCATCCTGAGTCCAACGAGAAACTCTCTGAGAACGGCGTGATGGCCGAGAGGACCATGAATACACTGCTGCACGTGTTCGAAGCCTACACCGAACTGTATCGTGTCGGTCATGATGACAAAGTTGCCGCGAGCCTTAAATGGATACTGGACACCTTTGCGGACAGGATATATAATCCGGAGCTTCACAGGCAGGAGGTTTTCTTCGATGCCCGTTATAAGTCTCTGATAGATCTGCACAGCTACGGTCATGATATAGAGACGGCATGGCTGATCGACAGAGGCACGAAAGTGCTCGGCGATCCCGTCTATGACGGGAAACTCACACCGATCACCCGGGACATGTGTGCCAATATATATAAGACTGCGTTTGACGGACACTCGCTGGCTAATGAGTGCGAGAGAGGTGTGGTTGACAGCAAACGTGTATGGTGGGTGCAGGCTGAGGCATTGATCGGATTCCTGAACGGATATGAACGCGATCCGGAACATACGGAATATCTGTCAGCCGCCGAATCCGAATGGGAATTCATCCGCGATCATGTGATAGACCCCCGGTGCAGGGAGTGGTACATGCACGTGGATCCGCAGGGAGAACCAGAGCGCGGCCGGCCGATAGTAGAGCCCTGGAAATGCCCGTATCACAACGGCCGTATGTGCATTGAGGTTATGAGAAGGGGAGAAGAATGATGATCCACGAGAAGTATTATGAAGCTGCGGGAGAGCAGGAAAAATTGCTTACCCGGAAAAACAGGAAGAGTGATTTCTATAACGGTATTTATGACAGATATGAATATCCCGTACTTACCAGAGACCATGTACCGCTAACGTGGAGATATGATCTGAACAAAGAATCCAATCCCTATTTCATGGAGAGACTCGGGATCAATGCAGTTATGAATTCCGGTGCGATCTACATGGACGGGAAATATTATCTGGTAGTCAGGATAGAAGGCAACGACCGTAAGTCATTTTTCGGTGTGGCTGTGTCGGATAACGGTATCGATAATTTCCGTTTCGCTGATAAGCCGGTCCTTCTGCCCGATACATGCCCCGAAGAGACCAATGTATATGATATGCGTCTGACCAGGCATGAGGACGGATACATATACGGGGTATTCTGCTCGGAGAGCAAGGATAAGACGGTTAATGACCTGTCGGCAGCCGTGGCTGCCGCGGGAATAGTCCGGACCAGGGATCTGGTGAACTGGGAGCGGCTTGATAACCTGAAGACACTCCGTTCTCCCCAGCAGAGAAATGTATGTCTCCATCCTGAATTCGTAGACGGGAAATATGCCTTTTATACCAGACCCATGGATGACTTCATAGAGACCGGATCGGGTGGCGGCATAGGGTTCGGACTCAGTGAATCCATAGAACATGCCGTGATCGACGAAGAACGCATGACCAGTATCCGAAGATATCATACGATCACCGAATCCAAAAACGGCGCCGGGGCAACCCCGATAAAAACCGACCGGGGCTGGATACACATAGCTCACGGCGTACGAAATACAGCGGCGGGACTCAGGTATGTGATATATGCTTTCGCAACGGCACTTGATGATCCCGGCCGTGTGATCGCCGAGCCCGGCGGACTGCTCATAGGTCCGCGCGGCGATGAGAGGGTCGGAGATGTGAGCAATGTGGTATTTACCAACGGAGCTATAGTAAATGACAGGAACGAAGTGTTCATCTATTACGCTTCTTCGGATACCCGGATGCATGTTGCCACTACCACGATAGACAAACTTATCGATTATGTGTTCAATACGCCTGCAGACGCTTTAAGAAGCGTGGATTGCGTGAAGCAGCGGATCGGGCTTATCGACAGGAATCTCGAACTCCTGGGAAACAGCTGAACCGTTACGATATGTATCAAAGAGGATAATTATATGAAGTATAGAATGATAGCTCCGGCTGTTCCCAACATTCCCTGGGAGGACAGACCGGAAGGTATAAAGGGGGCTCCGATATGGAGATACAGCGCAAATCCCGTGGTGGACAGGAATCCCATTGACGGGGTCGCCAGGATTTTTAATTCGGCTGTAGTGCCATATGAGGACGGATTTATCGGAGTCTTCCGCGGAGAGCAGACTAACGGTGTTCCGTACGTGTACCTGGGACGCAGCAAAGATGCCCTTCACTGGACATTTGACAGTGAGAAAGTTCCTTTTGTCGACGAAGAAGGAAATCCCTTCATGCCGGTATATGCCTATGACCCCAGACTGGTCAGGGTAGAGGACACATACTATATCATATGGTGCGGAGATTTCTATGGCGCAGCCATCGGTATGGCTAAAACAAAGGATTTTAAGACATTTATCCGGATCGAGAATCCGTTTATTCCGTTTAACAGGAATGCGGTACTGTTCCCCCGCAGGATAAACGGAAACTATGTGATGTTAAGCCGTCCTTCTGATTCGGGGCATACTCCTTTCGGGGATATATTCTTAAGCGAAAGCCCCGATATGACGTACTGGGGCAGACACCGGCATGTAATGAGTGCCGGACATGAATGGTGGGAGTCGGTCAAGATAGGCGGAGGCGCTGCCCCCATAGAAACCAGTGAGGGCTGGCTGCTGTTCTATCATGGCGTGGCCACTACCTGCAACGGATTTGTATACTCCATCGGAGGTGCGATACTTGATATCGATCATCCTTCGATAGTCAGATACCGCTGCGAGAATTTCCTGCTCACACCCGAAGCGGAATATGAGGAGAGAGGTTTTGTACCCAACGTGGTATTCCCGTGTGCGACGATCCATGATCCGGAGACAAACCGTATCGCATTGTATTACGGAGCCGCTGACAGTGTAGTAGGAGTTGCGTTCTGTAACATGGACGATATCATCGACTACATCAAGGAACACAGTGTGGTACGTGAGACGGACACGGAAGTGGGTCGGAGATAGGACCGGGATATTCGTGATATGGATGGATTTGAATTAGAAAAGGTACAACCCGGTAAGGGACTGGTTGAGTCAGGTGATGAGTCTGCACTCAGACGTCTCTTTGACAGAGCGAAGAGAGGCGCTGATATTACGGTCGGGTTCCTGGGAGGAAGTATCACTCAGGGAGCCGTAGCTACGGATGACACTCTGTGTTATGCCTACAGGGTCTATGACTGGTTTGTCAGGACTTTCCCGAGATCGCGCTTCACATATGTGAATGCGGGTATCGGAGCCACCGACTCGGAATACGGTGCCGCACGTGTGGCAGAGGATCTGCTCAGTTCACATCCCGATTTCGTATTGATGGAATTCGCCGTAAATGACGGTTGTGACGATCATTATCTGGAGACTTATGAAGGCTGTGTACGTCAGATATTGAAGTCCGGGCCCGATGTGGCGCTCGTTCTTATGAATAACGTGTTCTATAACGAGGGGGGAAGCGCGGAACGAATACACAGACAGGTAGCACGTCATTATAAACTGCCTGCACTCAGTATGAGGACCACGATCTTTGATGCGATACTGGCGGGAAGGATCGTGAAGGAGGACATCACACCCGATGACCTGCATCCGAATGATGCCGGACATAAACTTGTGGCGGATATCATATGCAGTTATCTGGAATCCGTTGTGTGCGGTCATGTAAGCGATGGCAGTTACGGAAATGAACTCCCCACCCCCATAAGTCCTGACCGATACGAGAACAGCATCAAGTATGATAACAGAAATTCGGATCCCGTGATCGTATCCATGCAGGGTTTCAAGCCCGACATAACTCCGCGAAGAGCCGTCAGGGACTGTTTCAGATACGGATATTCCGCCCGTGAGACGGGAGCATATGTCGAATACGAAGTCGAAGGATCGTGTATCGCGATACAGTTTAAACGCACCGTCGATCTCCCTGCACCGGTAGCACGGGTGACCGTGGACGGTGATGAAGACAATGCCGTGATACTGGATGCCAATTTTGATCAGACCTGGGGCGATTTCCTCGCACTGACAGATATCTACAGCAGCGACAGACCGACCGTACACAGAGTCAGGCTCGAAGTTACAGAATCGCATCCCGATGATAAGGGTGATTTTTATCTTGCGGGGATCATCGTTTCCGGCAGCTGATCGGAGAGTAGAAGTTGTTTCTAAGGAACAGGAGGTTACATTATGGATCCTAATATCATCAAAAGAAACGAACTGCTGTCGGCTAAAGTCATCGAGGGCCTTAAATCCCGTAATATGACCGGTTATTATGCAAAGGACAGGGAGGAGGCACTGAGGATCGCTCTTGACCTGATACCCGGTGGTGCTTCAGTTACCATGGGAGGATGCATGAGTGCCCGTGAGATCGGTCTGGTGGATGCGATCGAGTCCGGTGATTACAATTTCATCGACCGAGACAAATATGAGGATAAGAGAGCGGCCATGCTTGCCGCCTATGATGCGGATGTGTATCTGGCAAGTGCCAATGCCATGACTGAGGACGGAGTCATGATAAACATAGACGGCAATGCAAACAGAGTCTCCGCTATAGCCCAGGGGCCGAAGAAGGTGCTCTTCATCGTGGGAATGAACAAGATCTGTAATGACGTTGATGCAGCCATGAAGAGAGCACGTAATGTGGCAGCGCCGATCAATGCACAGAGATTCGATCTGACTACACCCTGTTCTAAGACCGGCTCCTGCATGAACTGTAAATCTCCCGATACCATATGCTGTCAGATACTGATAACACGGTATTCGAAGCATAAAGACCGTATTCATGTGATACTTGTCGGTGAAGATCTGGGATTCTGATGGGACGGATATGACTGCTAAAGATACTCATTACACGGATGTCCGTGCCCTCACGGATAACCCGTATCTTAATCTGTTTGAAATGGATGCCGTAGCATCGAGCGGCTCCCCTTTTCACTATTATTTCGTCAGCAGGAGAAAGGGTGATAACATCCGTATACACACAGGATTGACCGATCCTGAAGGTGTGCTGGTCTACGGAATAGATGCCGATGATCCGACACGCATATTGATGATCCACCAGTACCGTTATCCCGTGGGCCGGTACCTGTATGAGCTTCCGGCCGGTCTCATAGAAGCCGGTGAGACGCCCGAAGAGGCTGCCATACGAGAGATCCGGGAGGAGACGGGGATGGAGTTTATTCCCTTTGAAGCAAAGGAGAGTGCACTGACCAGACCGTATATGCTGGCGCAGGGTATATCCGATGAGACCGGTGTAAATGTCTTCGGATATGTCAGAGGAACCCTGTCTACGCAGTATCAGGAGGATTCCGAGTATATCCGCCCGATGTGGGCGGACAAGGATGAAGTCAGGCGCATACTGTCCTGTGAGATCACATCCATGAGAGCCCAGCTGCTGCTTGGTATGTTCGTTCATGCCGATCCGTCCGATCCGTTTGGATTCCTGAATATATGAGACATTAAGAGAGATATGAAAAAAGACGTAAACCTCAGACAACTGATATTCTTTAAACCTGCTTTTGCGCATAAACCCTGGGGCGGTACCGGATTGCGTGAAGAGTTCGGCTATGATGAACCCGGTGACGATATAGGTGAATGCTGGGGGATATCCGCTTATCCCGGCAAAGAATCGACAGTGGCAGATGGTGATTATGCGGGACTCAACTTAGGTGAACTGTGGAGAGATCATCGCGAACTGTTCGGTGATGTGCAGGGGGAGGAGTTTCCTCTTTTGACCAAGATCATCTCTGCGAGTGATGATCTGAGCGTTCAGGTACATCCTGATGATGCGTATGCATCTGAGCATGAGAACGGAGCCAGGGGCAAGACGGAATGCTGGTATATACTCGATGCCGAGCCCGGCAGCAGGCTGGCCATAGGTCATAATGCCGCAACCCGTGAGGAACTCACAGAAATGATCGAAGATGACAGATGGGACGAACTGATCAGATATACATGTGTAGAACCGGGAGATTTCGTCCAGATACCATCGGGAACCGTTCATGCCATCGGGGGAGGGGTGACGCTGCTTGAAACACAGCAGAACTCCGATATCACATACCGCCTGTATGACTATGACCGGATTACAGACGGAAGTTTACGCCCGCTTCACAAAAAGCAGTCCGAAGCCGTGATCACCGTACCTGCTCCCGAGATATCGGGGATGTTATTGCATGATACATCCGTCGATGATGTGGTACGTCTGATGACATGTGAATATTATGAGGTCTACCGGATCACCTGCCGTGACGGGCTGGGAGTGGACTTTGAACGGCCCTTTGTGATCATGAGCGTCGTGGAGGGTGAAGGGACCATAAGTGTCTGTGAAGATGACAAACAGGATGATGCAGATATCCGTCCGGTCAGAAAAGGCGATCACTTCATCGTTTCCGCCGGAACGGGCATGCTCAGGATGTCCGGATCATTCAGGATCATCGCCTCCTGTCTTCCGCAATAACAGTCTGAACGTCTTGTCAGGGCAAGTTGTATTTATCCCTCGTTTTTAGTAAAATAAAGTATCTACGTGATACGCTGAAAGCGGGGGTTTTTTCATGAATATAGTTCTATTGTCGGGTGGCTCCGGTAAGCGTCTCTGGCCGCTTTCCAATGACATCCGGTCTAAGCAGTTCATCAAGATATTCCGTATGGAAGACGGAAGCTATGAATCCATGGTTCAGCGGATGTACAGGATGCTTCGTGAAGTGGATCGAGATGCCGTGATCACCATTGCCACATCCAAATCCCAGGTTTCATCAATTCATAATCAGATAGGCACAGAGGTGGGTATCTCC